>NZ_WWIA01001030.1 GCF_009870065.1 Streptomyces sp. SID5785
GGCGCGGGGAACTGCGCGACCAGCCCCCACCAGAGCCGCAGATCCAATGGGAACGTGAAGAAGCCGGGCTGGTGGGGGGCGTTCCCACCAGCCCGGCTTCGGCTCTGTGACGCGGAGCCCAAGGGCTACTTCAGGCCGGAGTCGATCGCCGAGACGAGCTCACCGTTCGCGGTGTCTCCCGAGAACTCCCAGAAGAACGCACCGCCCAGCCCCTGCTGCTTCGCCCAGCCCATCTTCGAGCCGATCGTCGCGGGCGTGTCGTAGGACCACCAGTCGGAGCCGCAGTACGCGTACGCCGTACCGGCCACCGTCCCGTTCGCCGGGCACTTGGTCTTGAGGACCTTGTAGTCCTCGATGCCCTGCTCGTACGTGCCGGCCGCCGGACCCGTCGCGGTGCCGCCCGGCTCCTTCTGCGTGACGCCGGTCCAGCCGCGTCCGTAGAAGCCGATGCCGAGCAGCAGCTTGTCGGCCGGGACGCCCTGGGCCTTGAGCTTGGCGATGGCGTCGGCCGAGGTGAAGCCCTCCTGCGGGAGGCCCGCGTACGAGGTGAGCGGGGAGTGCGGTGCGGTCGGGCCCTGGGCCGCCCAGGCTCCGAAGAAGTCGTAGGTCATGACGTTGTACCAGTCGAGGGACTGGGACGCGCCCGCGTAGTCGTTCTTCTCGATCTTGCCGCCGGCCGAGCCGTCGGCGGTGATGGCCGCGGTGACCAGGTTCGAGGAGCCGAACTTGGCGCGCAGGGCGGTCGTCAGCTTCTTCAGGGCGTCCTGCCCGGAGGTGTCGCAGGACAGGCCGCAGGCGTTCGGGTACTCCCAGTCGATGTCGATCCCGTCGAAGACGTCGGCCCAGCGCGGGTCCTCGACCAGGTTGTAGCAGGACTCGGCGAACGCGGCCGGGTTCTGGGCGGCCTCGCCGAAGCCGCCGGACCAGGTCCAGCCGCCGAAGGACCAGAGGATCTTCAGGTTCGGGTGCTTGGCCTTGAGCTGGCGCAGCTGGTTGAAGGCGCCGCGCAGCGGCTGGTCCCAGGTGTCGGCCTCGCCGGAGACGGAGTTGGCCGCGGTGTAGGCCATGTCCGTGTCGGCGTAGGAGTCGCCCATGGTGCACTTGCCGCCCTGGACGTTGCCGAAGGCGTAGTTGATGTG
>NZ_WWIA01001031.1 GCF_009870065.1 Streptomyces sp. SID5785
GGCGCGGGTCTGGGCCTCGCGATCGTGCGCGGCATCGTGGAGGCGCACCGGGGCCGCGCGACGGTCCGCAACATCCCGGGCGGCTGCTGCTTCGAGGTGACGCTGCCCACGGCGCCCTAGGGTGCGCTGCGCAGGTCGTCGCGGGCGAACGCGCGCATGCCGTCCTCGAAGGCGACGGCCGGTTTCCAGCCGAGGTCCGTGCGCAGCCGCGCCGAGTCCGCGGTGATGTGGCGGACGTCGCCGAGCCGGTACTCCCCCGTGACGACCGGCTCGGGCCCGCCGTGGGCCGCGGCGAGCGCCCGCGCCATCTCGCCGACGGTGTGCGGCTCCCCGCTCCCGGTGTTGTACGGGGTCAGGGTGCCGGGCGCGGACCCGGCCTCCAGGGCCGTCAGATTGGCGGCGGCGACGTCGCGGACGTGCACGAAGTCGCGGCGCTGACGGCCGTCCTCGAAGACGCGGGGCGCCTCGCCGCGGGCGAGCGCCGAGCGGAAGAAGCTGGCCACGCCCGCGTACGGGGTGTCGCGCGGCATCCGGGGCCCGTAGACGTTGTGGTAGCGCAGCGAGACCGCCGAGCCGCCGGTCGAGCGGGCCCAGGCGGCGGCCAGGTGTTCCTGCGCGAGTTTGGTCGTGGCGTAGACGTTGCGCGGGTCGGCCGGGGCGTCCTCGCCGATCAGGTCGGGTGCGAGGGCGGCCGCGCAGTGCGGGCAGCGCGGCTCGAAGCGTCCCGTGTCCAGGTCGGCGACCGTGCGCGGGCCGGGCCGTACGTCCCCGTGGCGCGGGCAGA
>NZ_WWIA01001032.1 GCF_009870065.1 Streptomyces sp. SID5785
CGGCGCCCTGCACGCGGCCGTCCTCGGCGCCGGTGCCCTGGCCCGCCCGCCGCGCGCGGGCCGCCACCTCTACGCCGACCTGGAGCCGCTGCGCCCTCACCTGGCGGCCCGCGCGGTCACCGACGCCCAGGACCTCGAGGACTTCCTCACGCCCCGGCTCGGCATGCCGGCCCCCGGCGGCCACCGCTTCGGCGACGACCCGGCGGCGCTGCGGGTGCGGCTCTCGACGGGACCGCTGCTCGGTTCGACCCCCGCCGGGCGCGGCGCGTCCCTCACCTCACCGGAGCCCCTGGAATTGCCCGATGTGGCACGGCTGTTGAGCATGGTGACGTCGACCCTCGACGGCATCCGCGACGACGACGGGACGACGGGGCCGGCCGGCCGGGGAGCGACACGCGAGGGACGGGAGTACCGGGGATGACGCAAGCGTCACGAGCGCCCATGACGGGAGAGCCCGCGCCGCGGGGCGAGGCCACCGCGGTCCGGCCGGTCCCTGCCG
>NZ_WWIA01001033.1 GCF_009870065.1 Streptomyces sp. SID5785
CTGCGTGCGGCGCAAGGTCGACTTCCGGTTCGGCGCGGACGTGCGGCGGATCGTCGTGAAGGACGTCCGGGCGGCCGGCGTGGAGCTGGCCGACGGCACGGTGGAGGACGCGGAGTCCGTCGTGGCGGGCGTCGCGCCGGCCGTGCTCGACGGGCTGCTGCCGGACCGCGCGGTGCGGGGCGCGGTGCCCGCCCAGCGCGAGGCGGCGCGGCCGAGCCGGCTGACCGTCCACCTGGCGCTGCGCGGAGCCCGCCCCGCGGACATCCCCCACCGCACCGTCGTGCACGGGGCGGACCGGGCGGCGGAGGCGGCCTGGCTGTTCGACGGGGCACCGCGCCCCGGCAGACCCACGGTCGCGGTGCTGCGCACGGGCGACGCCGCGCAGGTGCCCGACGCGGACCACGAGGCGGTCACCGTCACGGCGACGGTGCCGGGCGGCGGGCGCGTGGGCGAGGAGGACGTCGCGGCGGTCGTCGCGGCGGCCCGGCGGGCGGTGCCGGACCTGGACGGGCGGCTGCTGTGGCAGGAGGCGCGCACCCCGCAGGACGTCGCGGAGGCGACGGGGGC
>NZ_WWIA01001034.1 GCF_009870065.1 Streptomyces sp. SID5785
CATGAGCACCGTGTCGATGATGTAGACGTTCGCGTTGGCCGTCTTCACGTTGCCGCACACGACCTTGGCGCTGTCGTTGACCGTGTAGGACTCGCCCGAGCCCGCGGTGGTCAGCTTCGACTTCTCCAGGGTGGGGAAGGAACCCTTCTCCAGGTCCTTGGGCGCCAGCTTCTGGCCCACGACGTGGTAGGTCAGGATCTTGGTGAGCTGCGCCTTGTCGTTCAGGACCTTGTCCAGGTCGGCCTTCGGGATCTTCTCGAAGGCGTCGTTCGTGGGCGCGAAGACGGTGATGTCCTTCGCGTTGTTCAGTGTGTCGACCAGACCGGCCTTCTTGACGGCGGACACGAGCGTGGACAGCGCGGGGTTGTGCGAGGCGGCCGTGGCGACCGGGTCCTTCGCCATCCCGTCGAACGAACCGGCGCCGTCCTTCGGGACGGAGGAACACGCGGGCCCGAACGGCTCGCTCATCTGCGAGGCACCGGCGGACGGGCCGGACTTCTGCGACCCCTCGGACGACGCGCTCGCGGACGTGCTGTCGGACGCCTTGTCCTTGGAGTCGCTGTCGGAGCAGGCGGTCAGGGCCAGCGGCAGCACCGCGGCGGTGGCGACGGCGA
>NZ_WWIA01000106.1 GCF_009870065.1 Streptomyces sp. SID5785
GACTGCTGCGCCGGGTCCCAGATCGACCACACGGTGAGCCCGGCGGCCACAGCCTTCTCCACCAGCTGGCGGTAGGGCTGGACCATGAGGATCCGCTTGTTCTCGGTCATGGCACGAGGCCCTTTCGGAAGACGGTGAGCGAAGAGAGGAGGAGGGGGAGGTCCCGGACTCAGCCGGCGGCGGCGGACACCGGGGCCGCGGCGTCCCGTGCGTCCTGGGCCCGGAACAGCGAGCGGTACAGGGCCATGGCGGCGAGCCCGAAGACACCGAAGACGACGGCCATCCCCCAGGCGGGGACGACGGCGCTGAGCGTCACGCACACCGAGCCGACGAGCAGCCCGAGCCGGACCTGGAGCCCGTAGGCGGCCATGTACTTGGTGCGGGACTCCTGCGGTACGGCGTTCGCCAGCAGCGTCTGCTTGACCGGCGCGTTCATCAGCTCGCCGGCCGTCACGACGAACGTCGCGACGATCAGCGTCCAGGCGTCGCCGCTCACGGCCCAGACCATGTAGCCGACGGTGAAGACGACGATGCCGATCATCAGCCGGCGCCGCTCGCCCATCCTGCCGAGCACCTTGCCGACCCACAGGGCGCAGCACACCACCAGCAGGGTGTTGACGGCCCGCATGATGCCGAGCATGTTCACGCCGGTGACGCGCACGTGCCAGGAGCCGATGTCGATGAGGTCCTGGGGCGTGAAGTCGCTGCCGAGCCGGACCGCGATGGACGACGAGATCTGCACCTCGACGGAGCGGATCAGGAGCGCGGCGACGATCAGCCGCAGGAAGACCCGGTCGCGCACCACGGACGCGTAGCCGGTCAGCGCGGACCTCACCCCGCGCGGATGCTCGACGCCGCCCTCCGGCGCGGTCTCGGAGATGAAGAACCAGGTCGTCGCGAAGATCCCGAGGAGCATCACGGCCGCGGCGGTCAGCAGCTGCGTGAAGTAGCCCTGGTAGAGGAGACCGCCGACGAGCGAGCCCAGCATGAACGCCATGTTCGTCGACCAGTAGTTGATCGTGTAGATGGAGGTGCGCGTCTCGGCCGTGGTGGTGTCGACGAGCATCGCGTCGTTCGCGGGCAGGGCGATGCCCGCGCAGCACGCGGCGCACAGGTACAGCACGTACATGGCGATGCCGTTGCCGCCGCCCAGCGGGGACGCCGCGAGGGCGATGCCCGCGTACCCGAGGCAGGCCCCGAACTCACCGGCGAGCAGGACCGGACGGCGCCCGTACGTGTCGGACAGATGGCCGCCGACCAGGTTGCAGGTGATCGCGGCGAGCGACACCACCAGGGTCATCAGACCGGCGGTCGCCGGCCCGTACAGCCGGGAGAAGTGGATCACCATCAGCGGGACGAGCATGATGTCGAAGAAGCGCTGGACGAAGCCGACGCCGATCCGGATCCGCAGATTGGGGTGCAGGTCCTTGAGCTTCACCGCTGCCCCTCCTCGGACGGCCACCAGCTGAGGTAGCGCTCGCCGGTGTCCGGGAAGACGGCCACGACCGTGCTGCCCGTCAGGTCGCGGCGGCGGCCCAGCTCGGCGCAGCCGTACGCGGCCGCGCCGGAGGAGATGCCGACGAGCAGTCCGGTCGACGCGGCGATCGCCCGGGTGGTGTCCGCGGCGTCCTGGTCGGAGACCGCGATCACCTCGTCGATCAGGGAGAGGTCGGTGACCGGGCTGATGAACCCGCCGTTCAGACCGGGGATGCGGTGCGGGCCCGGCGCGCCGCCGGACAGCAGCGCGGAGCCGGCCGGCTCGACGGCGACGACCGTCAGGTCCGGGTTGCGCTCGCGCAGGTAGCGGGCGGTGCCGGTCAGCGTGCCGCCGGTGCCGACCGAGCACACGAGGTGGTCGACCTGCCCGCCGGTCGCCTCCCAGATCTCGGGTCCCGTGGTCGTGTAGTGGGCCCGCACGTTGTCCGGGTTCGTGTGCTGGCTCGCGTACCAGGAACCGGGGAGCTGCGCGTGCAGTTCCGCGGCGCGCTCCACGCAGCCCGCGAAGCCGAGGGCGGGGTCGGTGAACTCGACCTGCGCGCCGAGCATGCGCAGGGTGTGCACCCGCTCCTGGGTGGCGTTCTCGGGGAGCACGATCAGGCAGCGGTAGCCGCGGCTGACGGCGAGGGAGGCGAGCGCGATGCCGGTGTTGCCCGAGGTCGACTCGACCACGGTGCCGCCCGGCAGGAGCTCGCCGCGCTCCTCGGCGGCGTTCAGCATGAACAGGGCGGCGCGGTCCTTGATGCTGGACAGCGGGTTCATGGCCTCGAGCTTGGCCAGCACCCGCCCGCCGCCGGCCGGTTCGGCCATCCGCAGTCTGACCAGGGGGGTGGAGCCGACCAGGTCGGCGATGCTGTCGGCGATCACGCCGGTGGTGGCAAGAGGCACGGGGCAGTCCTTACTCGTCTTCGGGGGCGTACGGGGCCCTGGCGGGGGCCGGCCCGGGGCGGGGCCCGGCGGCGGCGGTCCGGACGGGGTCGGTCCGGACGGGGCCGGTCCGGGAGGCGGGCGTCACCAGGAGCCCGCCGACGCGGTCGTGGCGAACAGGTCCTCCATCAGCCGCGGTTCGCGCCCGTGGGGGCGGACCACGGCCGTCGGCGCGAGCACCTTGGCACGGGCCGGGACGTCCTTGTTCACCAGCGCCTGGGCGCCGATGACCGCGTGGTCGGCGACCGTCACGGGCCCGAGCACGGTGGCATTGGTGCCGAGCACGACCCCGTTGCCCACCCGCGGATGGCGGCGCTGGCCGTCCGGCCGCTTCACGTCGCTCCACCAGCCGACCGCGCCCAGCGTCACCTGGTGGTAGATCGTCACGTCGTCGCCGACCTCGGCGGTCTCGCCGATGACGACCGCGGCGCCGTGGTCGATGAAGACCCGCCGCCCCAGCACGGCACCCGGGTGGACCTCGACCCCGGTGGCGCGGCGCGCCCCACGGGCCAGGAACCTGGCCGTCAGACGCCACCCCCGGCGGTGCAGCCGGTGGGCGACGCGGTGCGTCCACAGGGCCGGCAGTGCCGGGTGCAGCAGCGCCTCGCGGCGGTTGCGGACGGACGGATCGCGCTCGACGACCACGTCGAGGTCCTCGCGCAGGGTGCGCAGGAGGCCTGGCTGGTGCGACATGGGAACCCTTGTCTCTCGGAGGGGCCACCGGAGAGGCCCGGAAGGACCCGGAAGAGCCCGGAAGGACCCGGAAGGGGTCGGTGGAGCCCGGTGGAGCCCGGGGCGGGGGCGCCCGCCCGCGGAGGCTCAGGCGCCGGCGGCGACCAGGCTGCGCAGGGCGAGGAAGGTCGCGTCGACGAGCCCGCTCAGGGCCGCGACCACCGTGGGATCGGTGAACCCGTCAGCGGTGCGGGCCAGTTCACCGGCCTTCCCGATGGCGACCGGCTCGTGGTCCACGACCTCGGCGCCGCAGCGCCGCAGGACGCCCGCGAGCGCCGGCTGTGCGTCGATCGCACCGCGCGCGCCCGGAGAGGCGCTGGCCAGGGCCACGGTCCGGCCGGTGAGCGGGCTGGCGCCGCCGGGCCGGGACAGCCAGTCCAGCGCGTTCTTCAGGGCGCCGGACATCTCCCCGTTGTAGGCGGGCGTACTGATGATCAGCGCGTCGGCGCCCGCCACGAGCTCCTGGGCCCGCGCCACGTCGGCCGAACCCGCGCCCTGCTCGAGGTCCCAGTCGTAGAGCGGGAACTCGGCCACGGACAGCGACACCACCTCGTGGGGCGCACCGTCGTCGGCCGGCCGCTCGGCGACGAGCCGGCGGACCGTGTCGAGCACGGCGGTGTTGTGGGAGTCCCGGCGGACACTCCCCGACATCAGAACGAACTTGGCCACGGCGGCTCACCTCACGGGTCTTGACTTCGCTCCACCCTGGCCGCCGCAGGTCCCGAACGGGTCCCGCCGCGATACCGCCCGCCGCCGGGATCTTCGCGGGACACGTTCGGACGCCGCCGGCCCGAGGCTGTGCACCGGCCTGGGGAGGGCCGTGCTGCCACCGACCGAGCATTACGTTGCGGGGACGATGCCATGAAGACGCCGACTGCGATCACAGCCGGGACGACGACCGACACTGCCGGAGCCACCGCCTCAGCCGGTGCGCCGGCCCCCACGACGGAGCGGGCGCGCACCGGCGCGTGTCTGCCCGCCCTGCTGGCGGAGCAGGCGCGGCTGCGGCCCGGAGCCCCGGCCGTCGTCCTCGGCGACACGCACCTCACGTACCGGGAACTGGACGCCGCGAGCCGTGCGCTGGGCGCCCGGCTCGCGGGGGCCGGGGCCGGACCCGACACCTGCGTGGGCCTGTTCACCGAGCCGTCGCTCGACCTGATGACCGGCGCGTGGGGCATCCTCGCCGCGGGCGCCGCCTATCTGCCGCTGTCCCCGGACTATCCCGAGGACCGGCTGCGGTACATGATCGAGGACTCCGGCACGTCCGTCATCGTCACGCAGGAGCATCTGCGCGACCGGCTGGCGGCGCTGGCCCCGGCCGGCACCCGGATCGTCACCCCGGCCGACCTCGCCGCGGACCCGGGCGCCACCCCCGGCACCGGCCCTGGCCCCGACTCCGCCCCCGGCCCCGACTCCGCTCCCGTCGCCGTGCCCGCCGCCCCGGAGCACCTCGCGTACGTCATCTACACGTCGGGCAGCACGGGCCGCCCCAAGGGCGTGATGATCGAGAACCGGGCCGTCCTCGGCCAGCTCGCCTGGCTGGACTCCTGCGGGCACCTCGGCCCGGACACCACGGTGCTGCAGAAGACCCCGATGAGCTTCGACGCCGCCCAGTGGGAGATCCTCGCGCCCGCCACGGGCGCCCGCGTCGTGATGGGCCCGCCCGGCGTCTACCGCGACCCGGAGGCCCTCGTCGACACGGTCCGCGCGCACGGCGTGACCACGCTCCAGTGCGTGCCGACGCTGCTCCAGGCACTCCTGGACACCGAGCGGTTCGCCTCCTGCACGTCCCTGCGCCGCGTCTTCTCCGGCGGCGAGGCACTCACGCACGGCCTGGCGCGCGACGTCTTGCAGGAACTTCCCGGGGTGTCCCTGGTCAACCTGTACGGCCCGACCGAGGTCACCATCAACGCCACCGCGCACCAGGTCGACCCGGACCGGCTCGGCGAGGGCGAGCACGGCACCGTCCCCATCGGCGTGCCTGTCGACGGGGTACGCGCCTACGTCCTGGACGACCGGATGGCCCCCGTCGACATCGGGGAGACCGGCGAGCTGTTCCTGGGCGGCATCCAGGTGGCCCGCGGCTACCTCGGACGCCCCGAGCAGACCGCCGAGCGCTTCGTGACCTCGTCCCTCGACCCCGAGGGCCGGCTCTACCGCACCGGCGACCTGTGCCTGTGGAACCCCGACGGGACGCTCCAGTTCATGGGCCGCACCGACAACCAGGTCAAACTGCGCGGCTACCGCGTCGAGCTGGAGGAGGTCGCGGCGCGCATCGAGGAGCACACCTGGGTGCGCCGGGCCGCCACGCTCGTCCACGACGACACCCGCACCGGCCACCAGGCGCTGCTCGCCTGCGTCGAGCTGAACCCGCGGACGGCCGCCGTCATGGACCAGGGCGCACACGGCGCCCACCACCAGTCCAAGTCCTCCAAACTCCAGGTCAGGGCGCAGTTGTCCAACCCGGGCGTGCGCACGGCAGAGGAGCTCGCGGGCCGCCCCTCGCTCGCCCTGGAGGGCCGCGCCGAGACGCCGGAGCAGCGCCGCGAGACCTTCGCCCGCAAGACCTACCGCTTCTACGAGGGCGGCCAGGTCACCGCCGACGACCTGCTGCGCCTGCTCGCCCCGCGCCCGGTCCCCGGCCTCTCCCGGCCGCTCGCCGATCTCACCGCCGCCGAACTGGGCACGATCCTGCGCTGGTTCGGCCAGTTCCACAGCACCGAGCGGCTCCTGCCGAAGTACGCCTACGCGTCGCCCGGCGCCCTGTACGCCACCCAGCTCTACCTGGAGAGCTCCGGCGTCCCGGCGCTCGCCGCGGGCGTGTACTACCACCACCCGGTCGAACACCGCCTGGTCCGCGTCGCCGACGCCACCGGGCACTGCCCGCCCGGCGGTCTCGCGGTGCACTTCGCGGGCCGCAGACGGGCGATCGAGCCCGTGTACAAGAACAACATCCGCGAGGTCCTCGAGTTCGAGACCGGGCACATGGTCGGTGTCCTGGAGGAGGTGCTGCCCGCGTACGGCCTGACCGTGGAGCCGCTCGGTCACTTCCCCGCCGTCAAGGACGGTCTCGACGTCGACGACGAGGACTTCTACCTCGGCACGTTCGCCGTCACCCCCGCGACGGGCCGGCCGCGCCCCGAGACCGCCGAGCTGTACGTGCAGGCACACGCCGGGCGCGTCGAGGGACTGCCCGAGGGGCAGTACCGCTACCGCGACGGGCACCTCGAACGGATCGGCGACGGGCTGATAGAGGCCCGGCACGTCATCGCGATCAACCAGGGCGTCCACGACCGCGCGAGCTTCGGCATCAGCGCCGTCAGCCGCGCGGCGCAGCCCTGGCTCCAGTACGTCGGCCTGGGCACCCGGCTGCACCATCTGCAGCGCGTCCCGGGCTTCGGCTTCATGTCCTCGGGCTACTCCTCCCGGACGGGCAACCCGCTGCCCGCCGCCCGCCGCCTCGACGACCTCCTGGACGCGGCGGGGATCGCGCCCGGCGCCGCCTCGTACTTCTTCCTCGGCGGCCGGGTCAGCGACGAGCAGGTCGCGAGCGAGGGCATGTACGAGGACTCCGTGCACACCAAGGGCCCCGCCGAGATGATCCGCGACGAACTGGCCCTGTCGCTCCCGGACTTCATGGTGCCCGCCCGCGTCCTGGTCCTCGACGAACTGCCCCTGACCGCCAACGGGAAGATCGACACGAAGGCGCTCGCCGGCCGGCCCGAGGTGGTCGACGGCCCGCGGCGCGGCGGCCATGTCGCCCCGGACACCCCGACCGAGCGCTGGCTCGCGCGGGCCTGGGGCCGGGCGCTGAAGTACGAGGACGTGTCGGTGGAGGACGAGTTCTTCGCGTGCGGCGGCAACTCGCTCGCCTCCGTGGCCCTCGTCAACCGCATCAACCGCCACCACGGGACGACGCTGCCGCTCCAGGTCGTCTTCGAGACGCCGAAGCTGCGCGATCTGGCCGCCCGGATCGACGCGGACGTCCGCGCCGGGGCGGACCCCGGGGCCGGAGCGGGGGCCGGTGCGGGCGGACCCGCCGCCACCTCCCGTCTGATCCCGCTGGCCCGCGAGGGCACGTTCAGCCCGGTCTTCTGCTGGCCGGGACTCGGCGGCTACCCGATGAACCTGCGCCTGCTGGGGCGCGACGCGGACCTGGACCGGCCGGTCCTCGGCATCCAGGCGCACGGGATCAACGCGGGCGAGACGCCGTACGCCACCATCGGCGAGACGGCCGCCGCCGACCTCGACGAGATCCGCCGCGTCCAGCCCAGCGGCCCCTACACGCTGTGGGGTTACTCCTTCGGCGCCCGCGTCGCCTTCGAGGCGGCCTGGCAGCTGGAGCAGGCGGGCGAGAAGGTGGAGCACCTCATCCTGATCTGCCCCGGCAACCCGCGCGTGCGCGAGACGGCCGGCCGGGAGTGGGGCCGCGCGGCGTCCTACGCCAACCCCGCGTACCTCACCATCCTGTTCTCGGTCTTCGCGGGCACCGTGCACGGCCCCGACCTCGAGGCGTGCCTCGCCTCCGTCCACGACGAGGCCGGCTTCGTCGCCTTCGTCCGGAACCTGCTGCCCGCGCTGGGCGAGGACACGATCCGCCGCATCACGCGGATCGTCGCCACGACCTACGAATTCGAGTACAGCTTCCGCGAGTTGACGGAGCGCACACTGGAGGCGCCGATCACCCTCCTGAAGGCGCGGGGCGACGACTACTCGTTCATCGAGGGACGCTCCGGCTACTCGGCCGAGCCGCCCGGCGTCACGGACCTGGCCGGGGACCACTACAGCGTCCTCAAGGAGCACGGCGTCGGGGAGCTGGTCGCCGCCGTCCGTGCGGCGATGGGGCACCGCTGAGACTCCTGCTGCCGGCCGGCGTGGCCGTCGCCGAGGCCCGCCACGATCCGCCGGGGGTGTGGCTCCACCCGGCGGAGGCGGCGCTGGTCGAGGGCGTGGTGGAGCGGCGGCGCAGGGAGTTCACGACGGTCCGGCACTGCGCCCGCCAGGCCCTGCACCGGCTCGGGCTCCCGCCCGCGCCGGTGCTGCCCGACCCCTTCGGCGCGCCGCGCTGGCCCGCCGGGGTGGTCGGCAGCCTCACCCACTGCGACGGCTACCGCGCGGCGGCGCTCGCGCCCGCCGCGGAGCTGGCGATGCTCGGCATCGACGCCGAACCGCACGCCCCCCTGCCCGACGGCGTCCTGGACGCCATCGCCCTGCCCGCCGAACGCGCCCGGCTGCGCGCCGCACCCCCGGGCACGCACTGGGACCGCCTGCTGTTCAGCGCCAAGGAGGCCGTCTACAAGGCGTGGTACCCGTACACGGGCCACCGCCTGACCTTCACGGACGCGGACCTCCACCTGACCCCCGACGGCACCTTCACCGCCCACCTCCGCCCGCTCCCCGCGACCTCCCCCCTCCCACACCGCCTCCAGGGCCGCTGGGCGATCCGCAAGGGCCTGACCCTGACCTCGGCCTACGCGCGCCACGCGGGGTGAGGGGCGCCCCCGGGCGCCGTTTGTCGGGGCGGGGCGACTGCATCGCCCCGCCCGCCAGGCGTTGGCTTCATGGCGCTCACAGCAGGACGCCCGTCCGGTACGCCCCTGGACTCTCTGCGTATCCTCGGCGTGGCGCAGGGGGCGAGCATGTGGGACGGTCCGAGACCCCCGACCCCGTTAACCCGCAGGGCATCCAGGTAGGCGACATCTACGACGACTGCTCGTTCCATCCGGTGCTGTGTACTTCGGTCGATGAAGTAGCAGGCGTCGTACTGAGCGGCGTTTCGCTCATCGACGGCAGCTGCCCTCGCTCCTGCGATGCCTTGCACTGCGGGCCTGTCCGGATCCGCGTAGAGGAGGTCATGGCCATCAAGCTGGACCTGGAGGGATACGCCCGTCGGCGGAAGAACGAGCTACGGACCGGCGACAGCATCTGATCCGTAGCTCCACGCAGGTCGGTCGCTGAAGGCCAACACAGTCGTATGGCAGTCCTCGACGGCCCGTATCGGGCAGGGGCCGGCTGCTGACGTTGCTGTACTGCTCTGCTGTACCGCACTCGCGGCGCGACACGAGGACCCCTAGGGCTTGCGGCAGCGCGCAAGCGCATCGTCGATCGATCAGGACCACGGGTCGCAGGCGTGGGTAGTTTCTGGTGCGTCGGGGTGCAGCATTGCGCGCAGGCAGCGGGGTAGGCCGTCGCCCGCGATGTGCTCGGCCGCGCGCATCCATGGCAGTGGTGCCATCATCCGGGCCATACCTTCAGTGGCCAGGTCGTCAACCATGGCGCGTAGTGGGTCCGGAACCGGCAGATCACTCAGGCACATCCACCCCAGCGCGGCACTCACCCGCACCTCGGGAAGCCCTTTGGGGGAGGACCAATTGTCTCGAAACCAAGCCACTGTCTCCGCGTTCGGGTGCGCACGAGTCAGCTCTGCCATGGCCAGGACCAGGGAAGACCTGACAGCAGGAATACGCTCTGTGAGCAACCGCGTGCGGAACGCGTTACGGATCTCCTGAGCGCGGTCGGCGGCGGCCGCCAGCACGTAGACGGCGGCTATGCGCACCGCCGGACTGAGGTCGTCGATCAGCGGAAGCAGGTGTTCGGTGTCTGCGGCGATTGCGTCACGAGCGGCCTGCGTCGACCAGTTCGCCAAGTAGCCGGTGGGCTCGTACAGCCAGTCGTCCGCACCGCGATACCGCAGCATCGCTGTACGAGTGCACACACCGAGGTACCCGACGCGCGCCGCGGCGGCGGTCACGCCCAGGGCTCTCGTCCGCAAGCCCGAGTCCGGGTCCGCGCCTATCCGCACCAGGAGAGGCACTGCCGGTGCAACCACAGCCCTCATGTCGTTTGCACACAGGCCATCGAGCGTGTCGAGGGCGCCTCGGACGTCGGCGAGACTTCCTGACCGCATCCGTTCCATAATCCTGCCGACCTTGGCGCCCTCTGGGAAGCGATCCCAGGGAACCTCTTCCACCAGGCACCTCTCTTTGGCTTCCGGACGGATGCCGGCCACTACCGCGCGAACGTCGAGAGGGCCTCCGACCTGATCCAGCGGATCCCCGTCCAGGAACGCCCGCGCCACTGTCTGATACGCCGGGTCGGATTCCCACGGCTGCACCTAACACCTCCACAAACGCCAAGCCTCAACCCGAAGTTGTCGAGAGGATAACGAGCACACGGAGAGGTCAACTTCTTGCCGCCTGTTCACCTCAGCACCGGCCCGGCGTCGGCCACCGCCCTGAGGGCGTATCACCACAGTCGGTGGCACCACCCGCCGGTACAGCATCCACAACTCGTCAGGCACCAGTCGCTCCTCCAGATTCGTCATGCACTCATCAACGAACGAGCACGCCCTCAGGGCGACGTCCAAGTGGCTCCGCGACGGGATCCAGCCCGCTCAGGTGGCCGCCCGGGTGGGCAACAGCGCCCCGTGCTGCTCGCGGTCTGTGCCCGATCGATGCTCAGTTGCCTCCCGCTGCTTCGAGGCGCCGCTGCAAGACAGGTCTCGCAGACATGTCTGCCTCCGACTGACGGGCTGAACGGCAGGACTGACCCGCCGCCGAGGACTTCGACACGGGGAGTCGCCGGGGCTTCCGCGTGTCTACCGACAGGCCCTCTGAACAGCAGAAAGGCCCCACCGAAGCGGGGCCAGAAGATGGCGCCCCCGGCAGGACTCGAACCTGCGGCAAAGCGCTTAGAAGGGGGCGGGGCGATCGACAGCGGAACCGTCTCTGAACTGGCCATTTGCGTCGTTGACTTGGGGTTGGCCGATTGCTTCGACACGCATTCGACAGGCCTGATCTGTGACTACCTGCGGCGCCAAGACCTGCCGCGACTCGGCTGGGGAGCCGTCCCTAACACTTGCTGTGTCACGGTTAGGAACCCACGTCGTGCTGACTCCAGGGAGTCTTCTGTTGTTCTGTACAGCTCATAGTTCGGCGAGCGCACACCCTCCTCAGGGATGCGCACCACTAGCTTGAGCTCGGTGAGGCGGTGATCCAACTCAACCGCCGCAGCGTGTACCTTCTCTGGGCCGAGAAGGTACACGCGCTCTAGTAGCTTGCGAACCGAATTGCAGATCTCTTCCCCACACCTGTCGATGTCCTCACCGATGTCGCTCCACTCGTGTCCCTCATTGGTGGCTTCCTCGTAGCGATCGGCACTGTTGATGATGTCAGCGAGTTGTGCCCGAGCATGATCGACCGCATCTAGATGTACGACGTACGCCTCTTGGCGCTGGCCACGGAGCCATTGTTCGTGTTCGATATGTGCCCCGTCCGCGACCTGCCGGAGCCCCATGCGTACGCCGACTAATGCGGCCACGGCTGCGATGAGTGCTGCGACGACGTTCCCCCACTGTTCAGACATGGTCACCATGATGCTCATCGTTGGATACAACCCAAGAGGGCGTCTGGTTTGCTCTGCCTGGGCAGGCGGTGGACGGGATCGGAGCTCCTCGTAACTGCCCATGGGGCCGCACCCAAAAGAGGCCCCCGGTGCCGGCCGATCGCCCACCGGAGGCATCGTTCTTGCTCGTGACCAAAGACTGAGTACACACGGTTCCGGAGGCCGGGTGAGTCCACGTGTTTCAACTGGTCAGGGGCCCGGCGGTGGCTAACCGTTCGGCTTCCGTCCGCGGATAGTCCACGGAGCAGGCCAGTCAGTTGGGGCCGCCCCGTCCTGCGGTTCGCTGAAAACTGCGGCGCTCCAGAGAAGTGCGTCAGCTCAGTCGGCAAGGTTCAGCTAACGAGTTTGCGGAAGCGCTCAAATAGCAGCCGAAATTCCCCTGGGTAGGGCTGCTCTTGGTCTTCGTCATCGATCCTGTTCGGGTCTACAGGGGTATTGGCTGTGATGACCTCATCGACGAGGGCTGAGAGGTCGCTGTCGTCGAGGAGGAGTATGAACTCATGGCGACTGAGCGCTGTGTCCCTACAGCGTTGGAGAAAGTGTTCCTTGTTCGTGAGGGATCGACAAAGTAGCAGTCCTACCTTTCCGCGCAGTGGCGAGAACCTGCCGCAAATTTGATCCAACTCGGGATTTCCGAGCTCGGAGTAGTAGTTTTTACACTCGACGAATATGTGCGAGCTTGGATGGCCCTGCCGTGTTACCCATCCGAAGAACCCTTCAGTTGCATTGTTTGTGTAGGTGATATCAACTCGCTTTCGGGATTGGTCCAGGGGGTGCTCGACAATCGGATAGGTGAGCCAAGGGTAGAAGATCGCGCTAAGAAGAGCGTGTACCCTTCGGTGATATGTGGTGGCATTCTCGGCTCCTGGGGGTGTGTCAAGTGCGTCGTTTAGAAGGTTCCTGTAGCTAACCGGTTTGGTCCCGGTGGCCTGACTCAGCTCATCGTGATCGAGGGGGCGGGACGGCTTCTTTCGTTTTTCCTCCTTATAGTTACGGAAAACTTGAGAGCGGCTCAACGTCAGGTCCACCATTTTCTCTTTGTCGCCGCCGTACTCCTTTTCGACGTCCATCTTGGTTACAAATTTTCGCCCGGTCTTGGCGGTTTGTACGAGCTTACTGCCCGGCTTGTCGAGCTCCTCGTCTTGTAGCGTCGGCGCCAAGTGGTTTCTGAAGTACTCCTCCTTGGTTAAATGAAGGTCGTGTCGGACTATTATCTTGGGCACCAATAGCAAAGGGCTTCCTGGTACCAACATGCGAGTGCTTCCCTCTTCCCACTCGCAAGTTGAATGATTCCAGACGAGTCCGCTGTACACGCCTTCTTGAAGCTCCATGCCATAAATCGAGGCCATTGACTGTGTGTACGAGATCAGCATCCCGCGAATGATATTCGTGGTCACGTCTGAAATGATGTCTTTGCCGATTCCCTCTATG
Source organism: Streptomyces sp. SID5785 (assembly GCF_009870065.1). Taxonomy (GTDB): domain Bacteria; phylum Actinomycetota; class Actinomycetes; order Streptomycetales; family Streptomycetaceae; genus Streptomyces. Next base: position 12,991 of record NZ_WWIA01000106.1, read on the forward strand.
AAGAGAGTCGTATCCTCTAGATCCTCAAGCAGACCAGTCTCTGCCGCTCGGCTCACCACTAGGTTATTGGTTATGCGTTGCACGAGATAGGGGCCCAGGCCTCGACCGCGCGACTTTCCTTTTGACAGGCCGAAGTGCGTCTCGTTCGGCTCTTGGAGTCGCACAAGGAGCTCGCGAAGCCTATCCTGTTCGCCGGCGTTTATTGCGTCTACCACACTATGGAAAAAGGTCGAAAGCATCGTGTGGCACTGGCTCGACCACTCGTCTGGAAGATTCTTTAGCGTGCTCGGATCGATGTAAACGGGGGTATCTTTTTCTACGTCCACGTCAACGAAATCAAGGGTCGGCTGTGTTTGCCCCAGCTTGTAGTATTCGGAAACACGCATTGACGCCCCCAGGCTCGTCGAGTGGTATTCCGCAGATCGGCATCAATACCCATGCCTAGATTTGTGTACGCTCAACATCGCCGAGTTGGCCGAAAGTAGGTTCTGGGCAGGTCTGCGGCTGGGCAGAGGTGCTGGCACTAGCCCGGGGCACTCTGGCTCTTCGAACGAGCAGAGCCCAGGCGGCAGGTTGACTGCGACGGGCCCCACAATGCTGCCCTGGAGCACCAGTTTGGAAGATCGCGTACGCGCATCCCGGAAGCGAGGCCTATTATGCTCAGAGAGCGAGAACGGGAATGGATCGCCGAGGCCACCGGTGCGGTTCCGCTGTCTGCAACCCCGTTGGCCGGAGGTACGCACGCCGAAACCTTCCTCGTCTTGCCGCAGGATCTCGTGCTGCGGCGGATTCCGCCCGAGGATGGGGCCGCTGCCCGTGAACAGCGGATCCTGTCACTGCTTGCGGAGGTCGCGGGCCCCTTTCCACGGTTGATCGCGGTCTACCCGGACGGCGACGAAACGGGCTCCCCCTGTGTCCTGGTCTCGCGGCTGCCGGGCAAGGCCGATGCCCTCCCGAACAACCCCTCCCTGGCCGCCCGCGAACTAGCTTCGGCGCTGGCGCGCGTGCATGCCACGGACTTGCCTGCGGAGTCTGGCCTGCGCGACCTCACCGACCGCGTCCGGGCCCGCCGTCCCGAGATCCTTCCTGCCTCTTCGGGCGGGCCCGTCTTCTCTCACGGAGATTTCTGGTCGGGGAACGCCCTGTAGTCCGACGGTCGGGTAACTGCGGTCATCGACTGGGAGGGAGCCGGACTAGCACCGCGCGGTTACGACGTCGCCTGGTGCCGGTTCGATCTCTACCTGTTACACGGGCGGGCAATCGCCGATGAATTTGCGGCGCACTATGAGCGGACCACGGGAGTGGTGTTGCCCGACCTGTCCGCGTGGGATCGCTTCGCCGCACTGTGGCCGGCCGCGGACATCGAGTCATGGACCGGGAACTATGGGCCGCTTGGGCGTCCCGACCTGACACCAGCCGAACTCCGACGCCGGCACACGGCCTGGCTGCTCATGGTGTAGGCCGACTCTTCGATCTGGCGAGTCGGTGAAGACGGTGCCGCCGAAGGGGCCGTTTCGCTGACCTGGCCGCTTGCGAGAAGACGGCACCACTCGCTGGAACAGATCCGCCTCGGTCACAGCCTCTCAGTCCGAGTTTCTTGAGACGTGACTCGATGGCGTTGGGCTGTCGCCCGAACTCGACGGCCAGTTCCTCATAGTCGCGCTGCCCGGACCGGTACAGGGCGAGGAGCCTCTCTTCGTCGGCTGTGCTCCAGGGCTTCTGGAAGTTCGGGTAACGCTTGCGGAGTTGGTCCGGGTCCTCGCGCTGGCTGCCGCCAGGTACGTGCGCCACCTTGATGGACTTGACCGCCTCCATCGGGAAGCGGGTGCGCTCTGTGTCACCGGTCCACAAGACCAGGTGACTGCCCTCGAATGTGAAGCGATCAGCTTCGATGGTGATTGCTCGGCGTTGGCAGTCGTCGTCCTCCGGGTCGGCTATGAAACCGGCGAAGTCGATGCGGAATGATGTATGCACTGTTGATACCCCCATGTGGACGGCTTGCCGCAACGTCGCCCTTTACGACAGGCCACCTTCGCTTCCTGTACATTGTTGATGTTGTTGCCCTCTACGAGCGACCAGGGAGGTGTCGAAACTTCGGTGAAATTACGAGCGCTAGAGTAGCGTCATAGTCTGCGCGATAGCGCACTACCCGGTCATCTATTGGTCCCGCAATAACTTCTTTCCTCGCTTCGAAAGTCGTGGCCTCGAATTCATCTCTGCCGCTAATCCTGATGGGGGACTGGATTACTTCGGCGTCCCAGGTGGTTGCAACCCGTTGAGTTGTGCGAGGCTCGCACACGATCCGGAATCCGGAGCGCTTTACCTTTGATGCCCTTGCCCATGTGACTGATTCGCGGCGAAGGGCTGTGCGTGTGAATTCAACGGGAGTCAGCTTCGGGGGGCTTAGCTCTGGATACCTCCACGAACTCCTGTCGTGCAGGTTTCGTATGGATATCCACTCGGCTCGCGACCTGCGGTCAATCCAGGTGAACGTCACCTCCTCCTCGGGAGACAAGATGGCGTGCCCGAGATCGACTTCTTCTCCGTTGAGTAGGAAGACGGACTGATTCCGGTATGCGTACCAAACTTCTCGACCAGAATTTTTGTGGTCGTGGAGGGTCAGGAGTATTTCGTAGGGGTGAGTGTTGATCAATTTCCCCTCAATAATTACTTCGAGGCTATCTTTGTCTGGCCCTAGTGCCCAACTATGGGCCTCTGCTCCCGCGATGCCTTCAAGGTCACGTGCTGTCGCTTCTCTGTATTCGATCTTTTCGAGGAAAAGATGTACTGAAGGTGTGTACGCGCTCTGTGCCGCTTCGTACGTTGCTTGACCAGTTCGGCGAGTTAATGCAAGGGACTCCTTCGCGATTCGACTCGATCGGCGAACAAAGAAGGCAGACGCAAGCGCGATTGTCGGTGACGCTATAGAAAGAGCCTCTGTCCAGGTCGGCATGTTTCCCCCATTTTTGAAGCGGAGCTCACTAACGGCGCGGCTTGACCGTCAGCATCCTTACCCCACCACCCCCAGCTCCCATCCCGTCCGCCGTCGACCCACAC
>NZ_WWIA01001035.1 GCF_009870065.1 Streptomyces sp. SID5785
TGCCGACGCCGGGCCCGCGGCGGCGACACCGGCGGCGGACAGGGCGACGGCTCCGGCGCCCGCGGCGAGGACGGCACGGCGGGCCGGGCCGCTCTCCGGAGTCGTCGAGGGCGGGGTGGAAGGGCTCGATGTCATGGCGCCTCACTCTTCGCGGTGTCGTCGAAACGGAGCGGTGATCGACAGTTCGACCCTGGAGGGAAACGAGGTGATGAAACGATTCATTTCCCTCGGTCGACGCGACGCTATCTCAGGACCGGTGTCTCGTACAGACCTTGGGCAGTCCTTCGGCAGCGGCACCGGGCACCTGATGAATCGATCGACTGCGGAGGGCAGCAGGCTGAAGCCGAGCGGGCCGGGACCCGGGCACGGCGGACCCGGCGCCGGGTGGGGCGGGTGCGTCCCGTACGGCGGCCTCAAGCGCGGCCTGCAAGGTCACGAACCCGTCAGACGCGAGAAAGTGACCGCCACCGGCAACAACCTGGGCGCGTGTCCCCAACAGGTCGGCCAGGCGGTCGGTATGGCGCGGAGGGACGTACCGGTCGGCGTCCGACCGGATGACGGTGAGCCTGTCGACGTGGGCGGCCACCCCTGCCAGACCGAGCCGAGCGGCGACGAACCCGATGTGAGCGTCCAGCTCCGGGAGTGACGGGAGCACGTCGACGAAGCCGGAGACGAGAACGAGGGCGCCGAGACGCCACGGCCCGTCGAGGGAGGAGAGATGGCGCAGCACCGTGAGGCACCCGAGGCTGTGCGCCACCAGGATCGTCCCCTCGTCCGGCGTTCCGATGTCGGACGCCACCGCCGTGCTCCAGCGGTCAGGATCCGGCGCCTCGGAGTCCGGTAGCGCGGGGACGCTCGTGGGGATGCCACGTGCCTCCAGTTGCGCGGCCAGCCATCCGAACCAGTGGTCCTCGGGCGTTGCTCCGTAGCCGTGGATGATCGTGGCTCGCTGCTGCGTTGTCGTGCGTGTCATGTCGCTGGAATCTAGAGCTTCACGCCGGTGTGAAGGTCAAGGCACGGGAGGAATCATGCGGATCGGCGAGCTCGCCGAGGTGACGGGAGCGTCGGCGCGGGCACTGCGTCACTACGAGGACTGCCTGCTGCTGGCACCCGGGCGCGACACCAACGGATACCGCGTCTACACCGAGGCCGACATCACGCGCGTGGCGCAGATCAGAACGATGATCGCCGCCGGCCTGGGGACCGGAGTCATCCGTCGCTACCTCGACTGCGCGCGGTCCGGCGAGCACGGCATCCACCTGGAGATGTGCCCCGGACTCCGGGCCGAGGTCGACGCATTGGCCCACCGCATCGACCGGAAGGAGGCCTCGCTCCGGCAGACTCGACAGCGGCTCTCCGCGCTTGCCTCACCCTCCTAGCGGCCGGGTGTGTACGGGCGGGGCAGGACGTGATCGCCGTCCCGTCTTCAGCCCGCACCGTCCACCTGGTGCGCGAAGCGACGGACCGCGTCGGTGAAGGCCTCCGGCGCGTCGAAGTTGGCCAGGTGCCGGGCCCGTGGGATCAGTTCGACGCGGGCCCGCGGGTGAGCGCGGGCGAAGTCCCTCTCCCCGGAGCGGAAGACGGTGTCCTTCTCGCCGTTCAGGATGAGGACCGGCGCCTTCACCTGGCGCATCGCGTCGGCGTCGAAACGGCCCAGCACCTCGCCCCAGGCGTCCGGCAGGGTGTGAAACGCGTAGCCCGACCGGACCGTCGCCTCGACCACCGCGCGCGGGTAACGCCGCAGCAGCGCCCGGTCGTTCAGTCGGGCCAGCCGGTCCGCAGGCAGCCGCGGGACCAGACGGGCCACCGTCCGGTAGGGCACGGCCCAGGGCCCTCGGGTCGACGCGCTCGCCCCTGCGAGGACAAGACCCTGGAGACGCTCCGGACACAGCCTGGCGAACTCCAGCGCGGCATAACCGCCGAGCGAGTGCCCGACGACCAGGGCCGGCCCGCGGCCGAACGCGTCCACGGCAGCGGCGATGATCTCCGTCGCGGCCCGCAGGCTCCAGGGCTCGGCCGAGCGCTCCCCGTGGCCGGGGAGATCGATCGCCGACACGGGGAACTCGTTCTTGAGCTCCTCGAGTTGCGCGCTCCACTGACCCGCGCTGAAACGCGTCCCGTGGACGAAAACGATGGGCACGGTGTCCGGCACCGACATCAAGTCCTCCCCGAAGCAGCCTTGTTGGAAGACCCTACCGGCGGGACCGGCACACGTGATCACGCAGCGGGTGCCCACCGCCCCCGGGGGCGGCACTGGACACGTGGGCTGCCCGGCCGTGGTCGAGACACCTCGGCCACGGCCGGGCCACGCGTCACACCGCGCGAAACGCCTCTAGAACATGCCGTTCGGGTTGGCGCGCTCGGCGGGCACGTCCTGGATGACGTCCCAGTGCTCGACGACCTTGCCGTCCTCGAGGCGGAAGTAGTCCGCCAGGGCACGGCCCGGGTTTCCGGGATTGCCCGGCTCGAGGTCCAGGTGTGCGTGCGTGACGACCATGTCGCCCTCGGCGATGACCCGCTTGATGTCCAGCCTCAGGTCCGGGTACGCGCCACGCAGCCAGGTCACGAAGCCGATGAACGCCTCGGGGCCGTCCGCGGCGTCCGGGTTGTGCTGGATGTAGACCGGGCCGAAGTGGTCCGCGACGGCCTTCTCCGGGTCGCCGCCGAAAGCGGTGCGGTAGTAGTCGACGACGACCTGCTTGTTGCGCTCGGTGTCAGACATGGAAAAACTCCGTTCAGGGAGGGGATTCCCGGAGACGGAGCTGTGCGAAGAGGAAAGCAGTACCGGGAATCCAGACAGAAACTGGACGTGCCCGCGCGTGGTGAGAGGCGGGCCGGGCAGGGCGCGCCAACGCTGGTTCTACTTTCTCTTGCCGGCCCACGGGGGGCCGTACGGAGGGATCCACCTCAACCAGTGAGGCGATGTCCGGCCGCACCACCACCGTAGCCCGCCCGGAGGTGGGGACGCGCCGCGGAAGGTCCCGCCGCGCCGGGACCTTCGTCCGGTCCTCGCCCTCGGGACGAGGGCTGCCCCGGGGGCGGCCACCGGCCCCGTGGGCCCACACCCCAGGTAGTAAGGTGACCCTAACCATCCCCGATCTGCCGTCCGGGCGGATCAGTACAGGGGCAGTACAGGCAGTACAGGCAGTACGAGTGGCTCGCCGGACCCGTCGGTCCGGCCCCACGCGCCATGAGCACCAGGAGTTGCCTTGCGGCACGGCACACGCACCCTCGCGGCACCGGCCCCGCGCCACGACGAGAGCGGATTCACCGAGCTGCACTCGGCCCCCGCGCTGCGGGAACTCCTCGGCGAGCCGCACCCCATCGTGATCGACAAGGTCCACGACCGGCTCGACGAGCGCGATCTGGATCTCATCGGACGCTCCCCGTTCTGCCTGCTCTCCACCGCCGACGCGCAGGGGAACTGCGACGTCTCGCCCCGCGGCGACGGTCCCGGCTTCGTGCACATCCTCGACTCCGGTCGCCTCGTCCTGCCGGACCGGCCGGGCAACCGCCGCGGCGACAGCTTCCACAACATCCTGGAGAACCCCCACGCCGGCCTGCTCTTCCTCATACCCGGCGCCAAGGACGTCCTCCGCGTCAACGGACGCGCCCGCATCCTCACCGACGCCCCGTTCTTCGACGCCCTGACGGTGAAGGGGCAGCGGCCCACCCTCGCCCTCCTCCTGGACATCGACGAGATCTACCTGCACTGCCCGCAGTCGCTGAACCGTTCCGGCCTCTGGAAGCCGTCCACGTGGATCACCGACGACGCACCCGCCGGGGACCACGGCACCAGCTAGCCCGGGCAGCGGCTGCGTCACGCGCCGGCGTTCGTCTGTCTACTGAGCAGACTCGGGCTGAATAGATTCAAGTGAGGGACGACGCCTCGGCGTTCGGCATCATCCATTCCAACCTGGCGTGTCCAGACGGTTTCCCGCCTGCGTCGCGGCTGCTATAACGGCCGTCGTTGAATCGATACAGTCTCGATGGGTCCGCTTCGGGCGATGCACCTCACGAAAGGCTCACCCATGCTCCGACGCAGTAGACAGGCCGCCTTGGCGGCCGCGTTGTCCCTGAGCGTTCTGCTCGCCACCCCGCTCGCCGCCCGCGCGGCCGGCGCCGGGCACCCGGCGCTGCACGTCACCGGCACGACCACGGACGGCAGGGTGCACCCCCTCGCGGTCGAGTCCCGCCACCCCCGGCTCAGCTGGACGCTGGAGTCGAGCGGGCGCGACGCGGAACAGAGCGCCTACCAGGTCCGTGTCGCGTCCTCGGCCACCGCGCTGCGCCGGGGCAGCGCCGACATCTGGGACAGCGGGCGGCGGATGTCGGACGACTCCGTCGGCGTGACCTACGACGGCCCCGCACGCAGCGCGGGCAGCCGCTCCTACTGGCAGGTCCGCGTCTGGGACGCGCACGGGAAGCCCTCGGCGTGGAGCGCACCCACCTCCTGGGAAGCGGCCCTGGACACGACGGCCGACTGGCACGGAGCCGAGTGGATCGGCGCCTCCGACCCTGAGGCGGGGGCGCCCCTGCTGCGCAAGGACTTCACGCTCGACAAGAGGGTGACCCGGGCGCGCGCCTACGTCGCCGGGCTCGGTCTCGACGAACTGCACCTGAACGGGGCCAAGGTGGGCGACCACGTCCTCGCCCAGGGCGCCTCACCGTACGACCGCAGGGTGCTGTACGACACGTACGACGTCACCAAGTCACTGCACCGGGGCGCCAACACCGTGGGCCTCTGGCTCGGACACGGGTACGGCACGACCTACAGCCCGTACGGTTTCCGCTGGCAGGGACAGCGGCAGGCCGTCATGCTCCTCGACGTCACCTACTCCGACGGCACGCACGCGCGTCTGACCACCGACCCGTCGTGGACGTGGTCGAACGGGCCGGTCACCGCGGACGACCTGTACGCGGGAGAGACCTACGACGCCCGCGAGGAACACCACGGCTGGGACACCCCGCGCTTCGACGACGGCGCCTGGAAGGACGCGGTACGGGTCGACGCCCCCGGCGGCGCCCTGCACCCGAACACCATGCCGCCCGTCCGCGTCACCGACACCCA
>NZ_WWIA01001036.1 GCF_009870065.1 Streptomyces sp. SID5785
GGCGCGGGGAACTGCGCGACCAGCCCCCACGCACGGAAAGCCGCGATGAAATCGGTGAGGCCCTACTCGTAGGCGGCGCGGAGCGCGTCCCGGGCCGCGGCGAGCGCCGCCTCCTGCGAGAGGCCGAGCCGCCGCACCCGCTCGGCGAAGACCCCGGCCGCCCCCGCCGCCTCCCGAGCGGCAGCGTCCCCCGCGGCGGCGACGAACGTCCCGTTGCGCCCCCGCGTCTCGATCACCCCGTCCGCCTCCAGCGCCCGGTACGCCTTGGCGACCGTGTTCGCGGCGAGGCCCAGCTGCTCCGCGAGTCCGCGCACGGTGGGCAGCCGGTGCCCGACCGGCAGCACCCCGGCGCGGGCCTGTTCGGAGATCTGCGCGCGCACCTGCTCGTAGGGCGCGGCACTGTCGGCGGTGTCTTGGACACGGATCTTCAGGGTCACCGGCCGATTGTCCCGCAGCCGCGGAAAATGGGAGGCACCTGTCCCCGGACGGCGCGTAGCGTGCGCGTCCATGACGATGATCGTGCGCGCCCTGCGCCCCGACAGCCCGTCGGACCTCGAGGGCTTCGCCCGGGTCCGCCGGGTGTGCCTGCCCGCGATGCTGGCGACCGAGGCCTCGATCGCGCACGACGCGGCGACCGCCCATCCCGACGCGCACTACCGGCAGCTCGTCGCGGTGACGGACGGCGGTGAGGTGATCGGCACGGCCCAGGTCGGGATCGCCCACGACAGCCCGGAGCCGGGCCAGGGCTTCGCCAACGTGTACGTGCATCCGGACCGGCAGGGCCGCGGTGCGGGCACGCTGCTGCTGCGCACCGCCGAGGAGTACCTGGCCGGGCACGGCGCGCGCCGGGTGTTCTGCTGGGCGCTGGACGGCGCGGCGAACCTGGCGTGGGCGGCGGCCCGCGGGTACGCGCGCAGTCGCAGCGCCCACTTCCTGCGCCTCGACCTGACGGCGGACGCGCTGCCGCCGCTGCGGACGCCGCCCGCGGGGGTGGAGCTGCGCACGGCGGCGTCGTTCGCGGACGATCCGCGCCCGCTGTTCGCGCTGGACGCGGCGACGGTGGCGGACGAGCCGGGGGACATCCCCGCGCAGATGAGCGACTACGAGCAGTGGCTGCGGAACACGTGGCGCGATCCGCTCCTGAATCACGAGCTGACGACGGTGGCGCTGGTGGACGGCCGCCCGGCGGCGTTCTCGGCGGCCCGTACGGACGGCGAGGGCCGCTACTCGACGGGGATGACCGGCACGGACCGCGCCTTCCGCGGCCGCGGCCTGGCCAAGCTCGCGAAGAACGACTCGCTGCACCGGGCCCGCGCGGCGGGCGTCACGGTGGCGTACACGGGCAACGACACGGAGAACGGGCCGATGCTCGCGATCAACAAGTGGTTCGGCTACATGGTCGACGCGACGGAGGTGCGGCATGTCAGGGAGCTCGGCGGCTGAGACGGTCCGGGTCCGGCTGGTCAAGGCCGGGCGGGAGAAGATCGCCTATCCGGCGCGGCTGCTGCACGACGACGGGACACGGGTCGCGGTGCGGGCCGCGTGGGCCGGTGCGGACGTGCGCGACTTCGGCTTCGTCCGCTTCGAGCCCGGCGACGTGTTCACCGAGTACTACTGGCGTGACCGGTGGTACGCGGTGAAGGAGGTCCGGGCGGGCGACGGGACGCTCAAGGGCTGGTACTGCGATGTCACGCGGCCGGTGGTGCGGGACTCCGCGGGGCTCGTCTCGGAGGACCTCGACCTGGATCTGTGGGTCTCCGGGGACGGCGCGGAGGTGATCCGGCTGGACGAGGACGAGTTCGCGGCGAGCGGGCTGGCGGGGCGGGACCCCGGCGCGGCGCGGGCCGCGACGCGGGCCCTGGACGACCTGGAGTCACTGGCCCGCGGCGCCGGTCTGGCGACGCTCCTCGCGGCCGCGTGACAACCGCCACTGACAATTGCGCTTCGATGCGCCACCCTCCGGGAACAGGTCTACGAACAGGTCCGCATCGGGCCGACGTTGGAACCGTGTAGGTACAGGAGGCCCCCATGCGCCGAGTGACCATGCACAAGCCGGCCCGCACGAGCAGCATCACGCGCCGGCTTCGGGAAGAGGCCGCGGAGCCGCGCCGCGAGCGTCCGGAAGTGCGCAAGGACGTCCGCAGGACGTGGTGGCCGGACGAGTAGGGCGGCCGGTCAGACGATGTCCAGACGCTTGCGGTAGTGGATGCGGTCGTAGGGCCCGTCGGTGCGGCGCTCGACGACCTCGTATCCGTACCGCGGATAGATCTTCTGGTTCTCCCACATCAGCGCGTGGGTGTAGAGCCGCACCTCGGGCAGCCCGAGGGCGCGGGCGTGTGCGTCGACGAAGTGGAGCAGGGCACGGCCCACCCCCTGCCCGTGGGCGTCGGGGTGGACGGCGACGCTCTCGAGGAAGAGGTGCCCGGGGCGCGCCTCGACCACGACGAGGCCGGTGATCTGCGGGTCCCCCGTGACGTAGACGCGGCCCGCCGCCACGTCCGCGGCGTGGTCGGCCTCCATGGGCCGGGGGACGACGCCGATCCGCTCGATGTAGGGGCGGTACGCGGCGTCGGTGACGGCGTGGACGGCCGGGACGTCGGCGGCGGTGGCCGGGCGGATCCGCGGGGTGTCGTCGTTCATGCCCTTGCCCTTGCGCTTGCTCATGGGGGTGTCCATGGCGCCCTGTCTACGGCACGGGGCGCCCGCGCGTCTCGTCGGCGGGCGCGCGGGCGGGGTTTCTGATCACAGTCTGAGGCGCGCCTTAAGTGCGCCATAAAGATCGTCCCGGAGGGCTTCCGAGGGCGCTGCGGGGCGGTTTCCCGGGCTAACTTCCTTGCCACCACCCCCCGTTCGCACGACCGCAAGCCCGAGGAGCATCCATGTCCGCACGCCGTCGCAGGCTCGTCGCCACCACCGCCACCGCCGCCGTCCCGCTCGCCCTGTGGGCGACTCCCGCCGCGGCGCACGGGACGCTGGGCGACCCGGTCAGCCGGGTCGCGGCGTGTTACGCCGAGGGCGCCGAGAGTCCCACGTCGGCGGCGTGCAAGGCGGCGGTCGCGGCGGGCGGCGCGCAGGCCCTGTACGACTGGAACGGCATCCGGGACGGTGCCGCGGCCGGCAAGCACCAGGAGAACATCCCGGACGGCAAGCTGTGCTCGGCGAACGCGGACGAGTTCAAGGGCATGGACCTGGCCAGGGACGACTGGCCCGCGACGCAGGTCTCGGCGGGCTCGTACACGTTCAAGTACAAGGTGACCGCACCGCACAAGGGCACCTTCAACCTCTATCTGACCAAGCAGGGCTACGACGCGTCGAAGCCGCTGGCCTGGTCGGACCTGGATCTCGAGCACCCGGTCGCGACGAAGACGGATCCGGTGGCGGAGGGCGGCTACTACACGTTCTCCGGCACGCTCCCCCAGCGCACGGGCCGTCAGCTGATCTACGGGATCTGGCAGCGCTCGGACAGCCCGGAGGCGTTCTACTCCTGCTCGGACGTGACGTACGGGGGCGGCGCCTCGTCCGGCGGTGCGGCGGCCGCGGCACCGAAGGCGTCGGCACCGTCCGACGCGCAGATCGCGAAGGACGCCGACAAGTCGACGATCGACCACGGCGGGATGGACATGGGCGACGGCGCGACGCACGAGGACCACACGGCCTCGCCGTCGGCGGCGCCCGCGGCCGGGGACGACACGGCGGCGAAGGGCGGCAACTCCCCCGAGGTGAACGGAAGTTCGCAGGATCTCGCGGAGACCGGCGGCTCCTCGAGCACCTCGTACCTGGCGATGGGCGGCGCGGCGGCGCTGGCGCTCGGCGCGGCGGGCCTGTTCGCCTCGACGCGGCGCCGCGCGAACGCGGGTGCGCGGCACGGCCGCTGAGCCCCGCCGCACCGGCACGGCCCGGCCGCGTCCCCCGGCTCTTCGGGGGACGCGGCCGGGCCGCTTCGTCAGTTGACGCAGTCGGTCGGGGTGGCGTGTGCGGGGTCGAGGGCGTTGGCGACCTCGTGGTACGCGACGAGGTCGACGGTGCCGATGGTCACGTGTTCGGAGATGTCGACCGGGCACAGGTCCTGGAGCAGCACGTTGTGCACGTCGGGCCCGTCCAGGAACTGGGTGCGGTACGGGGTGACGACCTCGTCGTACTTCGTGGCGATGACGGTGTAGTGGACGCCGGGGACGGTGTCGCCGCCCTCGTTGAGCTTGGTGACGAAGTCCGAGCCGGCGATCTGGTCGGCGAGTCCGGGGGTGGCGAGGGTGAGCAGGTCCTCGGCGCCCGGGAAGTAGGGCAGCAGTCCGGTGAGGCCGCTCAGGGTGGTGCCGTGGTTGTCGGGGGCGATGCCGACGAGGGCGTTCACCTCGGCGGCGCCGCCGAGGAACTTCAGGTAGTAGCGCGGCATCATGCCGCCCTGGGAGTGGCCGACGAGGTCGACCTTCGGGGCGCCCGTGGTGCCGCGCACCTTGTCGACGAAGGTGTCGAGCTGGCCGGCCGACCGGGCGATGGGGCCGAGGCCGTTGAAGAGAGGGACGCCGGGCAGCTGGCCGTAGTCCAGGGAGAAGACGCAGTACCCGCGCTTGACCAGGTAGGGCGCGAGGACGAGCCAGTTGTCGACGGAGTTGCCGAAGGTGCCGTGGACGAGGACCACGGGGCGGGGGTGGGCGGCGGACGGCCGGCAGGACCAGTCGTTCCAGCCGCGGTCGGGGGCGGCGGCGCTCGCCTGTGCGGCACCGAGCGGGGCCAGGACCGCGGCGACCAGCGCGGCGGTGACGGTCAGGGCGCGCAGGGTCCGGCGCCGTGCGGGCCGGGTCCTTCTGGGCAGCTTCATGGATCTCCTTGCGGCTCAAGGGAGTTGCAGGAGTGAGCTGTGCTGTTGCCCAGTCAAGTTACGGGCGAGTAGTGGAGAGTTGAAGTTACGCGTCGGTAAAAACTTCCGCGCGGGCTTGCGGGGCACTCGCCTGACGGGATGTCACCAGAGGGGCCTGACGGGCCCGTCGGGCGCGATGGCCAGCAGTTTCCCCACCAGATCGGCGGCCTCCCGCTCCCCCAGCCGCTCCACCCAGGGACGCACCGCGTCGGCCGCCGCCGCGTCGGCGGCCCGGGTGCAGGCCCGGCCGGACTCGGTGAGCACGACGAGCCGGGCGCGCGCATCCCCCGGGTGCGGGCGCCGCTCCACGTACCCCTTGCGCTCCAGCTCGTCGACGAGCTGACTGGCCGCCTGCTTGGTGACCCCGAGATGCGTGGCGACGTCGGTGACGGTGGCGTCCCCCGCGGAGATCCGCACGAACGCGAAACCGTGCGCGGGCCGCACTCCGTCGAACCCCCTGGCCACGACACCCTCGTGGATGCGCCGGGTCAGCTCGCCCGCCGCGGCGAGCAGGGCGGTGGACAGCGCGAGGGCGTCGGAGTTCTGCACGGGCCCATTCAAACACCCTTGACTACATGGTCAAGCTGCTTGACCATGTAGTCAAGGAACTTGACCAGTGACCGATGCGTCGGCCGCCCCGACCGAAGGAGAACCGCCATGCCCGTAGTCCGCGCACCGGAGGCCGTCGTCCACGAGATGCACGGCGTCCGCTTCGTCTCGTACGCCACCACCGGCAGCGGCAGCAAGGAGCTGGCCGCCTGGCGGGGAGAGGTCCCCGCGGGCACGCGGGCGACGGCGCACACCGTGACGCGGGAGGAGATCCTGCACGTGCTGACCGGCTCGCTGCGCGTGACGCTCGACGGCGCGGCACACCCGCTGACCGCCGGCGACACGGCGATCGTGAACGCGGGCACGGAGATCGCGGTGGAGAACGCGACGGACGAGCCCGCCACGATGTGGGTGACCACGTCGGTGGGCCTGGAGGCGACCCTGCGCGACGGGACCCGGATCGCGCCGCCCTGGGCCCGCTGATCAGGCGGCGCCCGCCTTCGACGCGCCCCGCCCCAGGACCCCCGTGAGGTAGTTCACGCGGGGCACACGCGGAGCCCGGTCCCCCTTGCGGAGAAAGGGGCGCCCGGGTCGCGCCGGGCCCGTGGGGGAACCGTGACCCCAGAGGCGCCGGTGACTCGCCTTGCAATATTCGAACGTGTGTCCGATGCTCAAGGTATGGCGTCAGCAGTACCGGTCCTCAGCAGGGACGATGAGCGAATCGGCGCCGGGTTTCCGGTGGTCTCCGAGCTTGAGTCCCTGCTGCCCGGCGGCCGACTGCGCCCCGGCTCGGCCGTGAGCGTGGGACGGGATCTGCCGCTGCTGCTCGCCCTGGCCGCACCGGCCGCCGCCGAAGCGGGCGCCTGGGCGGTCGTCGGGCTGCCCCAGCTCGGGGTGCTCGCCGCCGAGTCGATGGGGCTGAACATCGGCACCGGGCTGTGGGTGGACCGCCCCGGCAAGCGCTGGCCCGAGGTCGTCGCCACACTCGCGGAAGCCGTGCCGGTGCTGCTGCTCGGTCCACTCGGTCCGGCAACCGGCCGGCAGGCCCGGCGGCTCGCGGCCGTACTGCGCCGTACCGGAGCGGTCGTGCTCACCACCGGGGCCTGGGAGGGAGCCGAGCTGCGCATGGCCGTGACCTCGTCGCGCTGGGAGGGCGTCGGTGAGGGCCACGGCCTGCTGCGGGCCCGGCGCGTACAGGTCTCGGCCACCGGTCGCGGAGCGGCAGGCGGGGCGCCGCGCACCGTCCGGCTGTGGCTGCCCGGTCCCGACGGACGGGCCTGCCCCTTCGACAACGACCCGAACCCCATGAACACCCCGGTCGACGCACCCCCCGCCGCGCCGTCCGAGGCGCGCCGCGGGCTGCACGTCGTCGGGTGAGTCCCATCGAACGCATCGTCTGTGTCTGGTTGCCCGACTGGCCCGTCGTCGCCGACGGCAGCAACCCCGACGGGTCACGCGCCACCGCCGTGGTGGCCGGCGGGAAGGTCGTCGCCTGCTCGGCCGCGGCCCGGGCGCTCGGCGTGCGCCGCGGGATGCGGCTGCGGCAGGCCACCGGCCGCGCGCCCGGGCTACAGCTCCTCGAACGGGACGTGGAGGGCGAGACCCGCTGCCTCGAACCGGTCCTGCAGTACCTGGAGCAGCACGTGGCCCCCCGCTGGGAGGTGATCCGCCCCGGCCTTCTCGTGCTGCCCGCACGCGGTCCCGCCCGCTACTTCGGCGGCGAGCAGATCCTCGCCGACCGGATCACCGAAGCGGTCGCCGCCGTCGGCTTCGCGGCCCGGGTGGGCATGGCGGACACCGTCTTCGCCGCCGCGCTCGCCGCCCGCCAGGGCCGGATCGTCCCGGCGGGACGGACCGCGCAGTTCCTCGCCCCGTACCCCGTGGGCGTGCTCGGCCGGCCGGAGCTCGCTGTGCTGCTCTCCCGGATGGGTCTGCCCACCCTCGGTTCCTTCGCGGTGCTGCCCGGCAGCAAGGTGGCCGCCCGCTTCGGCGCGGACGGTTCGACGGCCCACCGCACCGCCCGGGGCCTCGAAGCCCGTGGCCTGAGCACCCGGGCGCCCGGCCAGGACCTCACGGTCGCCCATGACTTCGAGCCGGCCGGCACGCTCCTCGAGCCGGTCGCGTTCGCGGCGAAGGAACTCGCACGACGACTGCACGAGCGCCTGGCCTCGGCCGGGGCGGTGTGCGCCCGGATCGAGGTCGCCCTGGAACTCGCGGGCGCCGACGCGCACACCGGCGGGAAGCGGCTGACCCGGCTGTGGCGGCACGAAGGGAAACTGTCGGAACTCGCGGTCGCCGAACGGGTGCGCTGGCAGCTCACCGCCTGGCAGGAGGCCGGGGCCCTGACCGACGCCGGCGGAGCGGCCGCGGGCATCACCCAGCTCGCGCTGCGCCCGGAAGCGCTGAGCGCGGCGACCGGCCGGCAGGAGCTTCTCTTCGGCACGCGGTCGGCGACCGCGGAGATGGAGGCCGCCGCCGCCCGGCTGCAGGCGATGCTCGGGCACGATGCCGTGACCCGGGTCGAGACCGGGGGCGGCCGAGGCCCCGCCGAGCAGGCGATCCGGGTGGCCTTCGGTGACGTACCGCCCGAGAACCGGCTGCCCGAAGGCCCCTGGCCGGGACGGCTGCCCGCCCCGTATCCCGCATGGGTGCCTGCCCGGCCGGAGCGGGCCCGGCTGCTCGACGCCGGGGGCGAGCCGGTGGCGGTCTCGGCCCGTCTGGTGCTGTCCGCGCCCCCGGCCCTGCTGGTCGTCAAGGGCTGCCGGCCCGCCGCGGTCCAGGGCTGGGCGGGACCGTGGCCGGCCCTGGAGCAGTGGTGGAACGCGGACCGGGCCCGCCGCCTGGTCCGCATGCAGGTCGTCACCGAGGCGGGCCCGGCCTGGCTGCTCGTCCTGGAGCAGAGTCAGTGGTGGGCGGAGGCGCACTATGGGTGAGGTGCTGCGGCTGCCCACCCGAGGCCGCGGCACCGCACCCGCGCCGCTCGGATGGGCCGAGCTGCACGTGCACTCCTCGTTCTCGTTCCTGCAAGGCGCCTGTTCCCCGGAGGTGCTCGCCGCGGAGGCGGCGCGCCTCGGGGTCGAGGTGCTCGCCGTGACCGACCGCGATGGGCTCTACGCCGCGCGCAGGCTGGCCGCCGCGGCCCGTCGGCACGGTCTGCGCGCGGTGCACGGTGCGGAACTGGGCCTGCCCGCCCCGTACGGCCCCGTGCTCGTCCTCGCCCGTGACCTGACCGGCTTCAGCCGGCTGTCCGCGCTGATCAGCGCCGCCCAGCTCGCCGGCGCCAAGCAGCGACCGGTGTACGACCCGGCACGGTTCGCCGAGGCCGTACGGGACGGACACCTGGCGGTTCTCACCGGCTGCCCCGAGACCGGCCCGCGCCGGCTCCCGGCCCTCGTCGAGCTCCTCGGCCCGGAGCATCTCCACGTCGAGCTGATCGACCACGCGCTGCCCGCCGACTCCGTGCGCAACGACGCCGTGTACGCCGCCGCCCACCGTCTCGGCCTGCCGGTCGTCGCCTCGAACGCCGTGACGTACGCCCGCCCGCGTGATGCCCGGCTGGCCCAGGCGCTGACGGCGCTGCGCCGCCGCGAGACCCTGGACCACGCCGCCGGCCACCTGCCCGCGGCGCCCACCGCGCATCTGCGGGCCCCGGACGACATGGCCCGGCGCCTGGCCCGCTACCCCGGCGTGCACGAGGCCACCGTGGAGCTGGGCCGCGCCTGCGCGATCGACCTCTGCGACCTCAGGCCCGAACTGCCCGGCTTTCCCGTGCCGTTCGGCCACACCGAGATGTCGTACCTGCGGGAGCTCGCGACGCGGGCCGCCGAACGCCGCTACGGTCCCCGCGGCGAGGCGGCACACACGGCCTGGATTCAGCTGGAGAAGGAACTCGGGGTCATCGACCGGCTCGACATGGCCGGCTACTTCCTGATCGTCTGGGACATCGTGCGCTGGTCCGTGGACCACGGCATCTGGTGTCAGGGCCGGGGCTCGGCCGCCAACTCCGTGGTCTGCCACGTCCTCGGCATCACCGCCGTCGACCCGATCAGGCACCAACTGCTCTTCGAGCGCTTCCTGTCCCTGGAGCGGGCCGAGACCCCGGACATCGACATCGACATCGAGAACGCCCGCCGCGAGGAGGTCATCCAGTACGTGTACGAGCGGTGGGGCCGCAGCCACGCCGCCCAGGTCGCCAACATCATCACGTACCGCCCCCGGCTCGCCGTCCGGGACTCCGCCCGCGCGCTCGGCTACCCGACCGGACGGATCGACGAGATGACCCGGCACATCCACCACCACGAACCACCGGGTGAGGACGACGACGACATCCCCGTGGACGTGCGCGAACTGGCCGGAGAGCTCGCCGGACTGCCCCGCCACCTCGGTGTGCACTCCGGCGGCATGGTGCTCACCCGCCGCCCGATCGGTGAGGTGATGCCCGTCGAGTGGGCCACCGCCGAGGATCGCAGTGTGCTCCAGGGGGACAAGGAGGATGCGGAGGAGGCGGGGCTCGTGAAGATCGACCTGCTCGGACTCGGCATGCTCTCCGCCCTGCACACGACCTGTGATCTGATCGCCGAACACCACGGCGCCACCTACGACTTGGCGTCGATCCCGCCTGACGACCCGGCCGTTTTCGAGATGATCTCGCGTGCGGACACCGTGGGTCTCTTCCAAGTCGAGTCGCGGGCCCAGATGTCGACGCTGCCTCGGCTGAGGCCACGTACCTTCCAGGACCTCGTGGTCGCCGTGTCCCTGATCCGGCCCGGTCCGATCCAGGGCGGATCCGTGCATCCGTATCTGCGGCGGCGGGCCGGGAAGGAGCCGGTCTCCTACCCGCATCCCCTCGCCGAACGCGCCCTGCGACGTACCCTCGGCGTCCCGCTCTACCAGGAGCAGATGATGCTGCTCGCGATGGACTGTGCCGGGTTCGGACCCGGTGAGGCGGACACCCTGCGCAAGGCGCTCGCCGCCAAGCACGCACCCGAGCGGGTCGCGGAACTGCGGCGGAGGCTGCTCGCCGGTATGGCCGAGCGCGGGATCGGGGAGCGGGCCGCCGAGGAGCTCTACACGATGATCCAGGCGTTCTCGGGGTACGGCTTCCCCGAGTCGCACTCCCAGTCACTCGCGCACATCGTGTACGCCTCGGCCTGGCTGAAAGTGCACTACCCGGCGGCGTTCATCGCGGGGGTCCTGGCCAACCAGCCGATGGGTTTCTACTCGCCGCTGACCCTGATCGGCGACGCACGCCGCCGCGGAGTCCGGGTGCACGGGGTGGACGTGGCCCGCTCGGGGCTGCATGCGGGGCTCGAGGCGGACGAGGGCTCCAGGGGCGGGCAGGCGATCCGGCTCGGTCTGAGCGGAACGCGGGGGATGCCGGACGCGGCGGCCGAGGCGGTCATCGCCGGGCGCCCGTACCGAGACCTGGAGGACTTCGCCCGGCGCACCCGCCTGCCGGTGAAGGTCCTGGAGAACCTCGCGACCGCCGGGGCGCTCGTCACGTTCGGCGTGGACCGGCGCGAGGCGCTGTGGGCAGCGGGGGCGCTGGCGGGCGCGGACGAAGGGTATCTGCCGGGGACGACCGCACCGCCCGAGGCGCCCGAGCTGCCCGCCATGACCGTGGTGGAGCAGACCTTCGCCGACCTGTGGGCCACGGGGGCGAGCCCCGACAGCCACCCCGTGCAGCATCTCCGCGCCCAGCTGAAGTCCTGCGGAGTGGTGACCGCGGCCGAGGTGCGCACACTGCCGGACGGCACCCGCACCACCGTCGGGGGCCTCGTCACCCACCGCCAGCGCCCGCCCACCGCGAAGGGGACATGCTTCCTCAACGTCGAGGACGAGACCGGCATGACCAATGTGATCGTGCCACCGCCGGTCTGGGACGCGCACATGAAGCTCGCCGTGGACCACGCGGGCCTGCTGATCCGCGGGCGCGTCGAACGGGCTGACGGAGCGGTCAACCTGGTGGCCCACAGCCTGCGGCCCCTCGGCCTGAGGACACCGGCCCGTGGGCGGGTTCCCGGCCCCGGACGCGCCTCCTGACCGCAGCCTGGGACGGTGCGGTCAGCGCGCAGGGGCCGATCGCCGCCGTGACTGCGGGTGCGGGCGCGGGCGTCAGGCCGGCTCGGCCGACGGCTCGACGGAGGGAAGGGGCAACGCCACGATGCGCACCACCTCGGCCTCGGGCATCCCGAACATGCGCAGCACGCTCCGCACCGCCTGATCGGCCAGGGCGTCGACGGCGTCCGGCGCGGCGTCGGCGCACACATGCATGGTGGCGATCAGGCATCCCGCCGTGCAGGCGAGCGCGACGTCCACGTTCTCGATGACGAAGCGACCGGCGGCCTCGGCCGCCTCGAGGTCGCGACGTGCGTGCACAGCGTGGCCGAACGGCGCGGTGAGCAGTGCGCCCCGGCTGTTCATCATCACTTTCGCGAGACGCGGCCGCGTCCGGACGAGTCGCACCGTCAGCCGCATCGAGGTCGCGAAGACCACGGCCGCGTCATCGACGTCGGCCAGCAACTCCTCCAGCCACGCGGCGTGCGCCTCGAGCGCCTGCGCGATCGCGGCGTCGAGCAGCTCGGACTTGGACGGGAAGTGGTTGTAGAACGTTCCGAAGCCGACGTCAGCGGCCTCGGTGATCTGCTGGATGCTCACGTCGAAGTCACCGCGCTCGGCATAGATCTCCTGCGCGGCCTCGATCAACGCGGTGCGGGTCCGCAGCTTGCGCCGCTCCACACGGGTGGGTGGCCGTTCCGACATGGCGGAGATCGTATCGGAGTGGGCCACCGGCCCGGCCGACCGGCCGCACCTTCCGCCCCGCCCGGCCGCGCCCTGCTGTGTGCCCGCCGGGCTCCGGCTCACCGCGCCCACCGCGCCGGTCCCGCGGCACCGACCACGCGGTCGGGGTCGACCCGGACCCATCCGACCCCGGCGTCGAGCAGCCACCGGGCCAGGAGCCGTTCGCCACCGTCGCCCCCCGGATCGACGGTCAGCCACGCCGAGGGGTGTCCGCCGGGCACGGCCGCGAGGTCGGTGCCCGGCAGTGCGACCACGGTGGTGCGCTCCCCCAGGATCTCGTCGACCAGGACGGGTTCGCCGCCGGGGCCTGCCAGCCGGACCAGCGGAAGCAGCGCTCCACGGACGGCGCGAGGCGTGCTGCGCGAGATGCGCGTCCCCGGCGTGAGAGGCGGAGTGCGGCTGTCCAGGAGCGTGCGCCGGACCGCCTGAGATCGTGCAAGGGCGGGGATGAGGTGCCGTCGCGCGAGCGAGGCGATCCGACCGCCGCCCGTCATCAACTGCCCCATGCCCTTGGCCCGTCTGATCATCGTGGTCGCATGCGGACGACGTTCCTCTTCGTACGAGTCCAGAAGCGCCGGATCGGCGTCGGCGCGCAGCACCGCGGCAAGTTTCCATGCGAGGTTGTACGCGTCGCGCAGCCCGGTGCACAGGCCCTGGCCGATGAAGGGCGGCGTGACGTGGGCGGCGTCGCCGGCGAGGAAGACCCTGCCGTCCCTCCAGCGTCGCGCGACCCGGGCGCGGAAGGTGTACTCCGTGCACCGCAGCAGCTCCAGGCCGGTGTCCGGGACGGTGCGGGTCCACGGGCCGATCAGGGGCCGCAGGTCCGGGATGCCCTCGAAGTCGGAGGCGTTCTCTCCGTCGAGCAGCCGGAACTCCCAGCGGTAGCGGTCCTGTCCGACCCTCATGTAGGTGCCGGCCCGATGGGGGTCGCAGACCTGGTGCACGCCGTCCCAGGCATCGAGGTCGAGGGCGCAGCGGACGTCGACGACCAGCCAGCGCTGGTCGAAGCCGAGGTCGTCGTCACCGATCCCGAGCTGCCCGCGGACCGCGCTGTTGGCACCGTCGCAGGCCACCACGTAGGGCGCGCGCAGGTCGACCGTCGATCCGTCGGGGCGTCGCAGCCGGGCGCCGACGGATCCGGCGTCCGACGTGTCGAGGCGCACCATCTCGTGGCCGCCCAGTATCTCGGCCTGCGGCAGGCTCTCGAGACGGTCCCTCAGCAGCCGTTCGAGAGCGGGCTGGTCGAACATGTTGGCCTGGGGGATGCCCGCCGGCGTCGCCCCGTGCCGGGTGAACGTGGCCAGCACCCGGTGGCGGTCGTCGACGAGCCGCAGGCCCGCCGCGGGACGGGTGTGCGCGGCGAACGCCTCGCCGATGCCCAGCCGGTGGAGGATCCGGTACACCTCGTCGTCGAGATGGACGCCCCGGGGCAGCGGGTAGACGTCCTGGTACCGCTCGACCACGGCGACACGCAGGCCGTACTGCCCGAGGAGCGTCGCCGCGGCGAGCCCGGTGGGTCCGGCGCCGACCACGATCACGTCCCGACGGTCGTCGGCTGTCACGGGTCCGTCCTCTCGTCGGCCGTGCGGATCTCCACGCCGTACCCGTGGAGCACGTCGGCCGCGCGGACGGCCGCAGCGCCCGACAGCTGCACGACGAGACGGCCGCCTTCGTGCTCCGTACGCACCGCGGCGTCGTCGATGCCGCACGCCGCCAGTTCCTCACGGAAGTGGCGGGCGGCCGCGGCCTCGCGGAGCGCGGGCTTGAACGGCTTGCCGATCTCCGTCAGCGGGATGGCGTCGAGGACGGTGACGGTCCTGGGACGGGCCGCGGGTTCGCTGATGTGCCGGGCCGCCCAGGCCGTCAGCTCCTCGACCGTGGCACCGGTGCCCGCGAGCGTGACGAAGGCCACCGGGATCTCGCCCGCGCCGCGGTCGGGCCTGCCGACAGCCGCGGCGCCTGTCACCGCGGGATGGCCGAGCAGGGCGTCCTCGACGACGGCGGGGTCGATGTTGTGCCCACCGCGAATGATCACGTCCTTCTGCCTGCCCCGCAGGTGGATCCTCTCCTCCTGCACGAAACCGAGGTCCCCGGTGCGCAGCCGTCCGTCGACCACGCTCCCGTCCCTCTCCGTCCACCTGCGGTCGCCGTCCCGTCGCAGATAGCCCGCGAACACGGTGGGGCCGCTGATCAGCAACTCACCCGTCTGTCCCGCGGGGAGTTCGCGCACCTGCCCGGTCGCGTCGTCGACGTCGGCCGCCACCACCTTCTGGTAGGGCAACCGCAGGCCGACCGACCCCGCGCGGACGTCACCGATCGGCGTGGCGGAGGTCGCACAGGTCCCTTCGGTGAGTCCGTACCCCTCGTGCAGTTCCAGGCCCGTTGCCCGGGCGAAGGCTCGGCCCACCTGCTCGGGCAGGGGTGCCGCACCGACGACCGGCAGCTCCAGCGAGCTGATGTCCGCGTCCACGGGAACGGCCGACAGGAAGGAGTAGACGGTCGGCACCGCGGACATGGCCCGGGGCCGGTAGTGCTCGACGAGCCGCCAGAACACGGAGTACAGATGCGGATCGCGGTAGCCGAGCGGGCTCGGCCAGATCGCCGTCGCTCCTGTCACCATCGGCGCGAGCGCCGTCACCAGCAGGGCGTTGACGTGGAACAGGGGCAGACCCGCGACGATGGTCCGGCCGGGCTCTCCGCCACCGGCGAGCGCGAGGCTCCACGCCATCACGGCCTGATTGCGATGGGTGTGGGCCGCGACCTTGGGTGTGCCGGTGGTGCCGCCA
>NZ_WWIA01001037.1 GCF_009870065.1 Streptomyces sp. SID5785
GCTTCGAGGTCCTGTCGATGGACTACAACATGCTGGCCAACCAGTCGGTGAACACGACGCGGGCCCCCGCCCACAACTACCCGGGCTGGCGCCGCCAGGCGACCGACGCGTACATAGCCGGCTTCGACCGCGCCTACGGGAGCAACCGCGCGCCGTTCTTCATAGGCAATCACTTCGAGGAGTGGAACGGCGGCATCTACATGGACGCCGTCGAGGGCGCGCTCAAGCACATCGCCGAGACGGCCGAGAAGAACAAGGACGTGCGGCTCGTGTCCTTCCGCCAGTTCGTCGACTGGATGGACGCGCAGGACCCCGCCGTGCTGGACAAAATGCGCACTCTGGACGTCGGGCAGAAGCCCGCGCAGGGGTGGGCCAAGTTCCTGACAAACCCTTCCTGAACTGGGATTATCTCCGCGCGAGGGGGGTGCGGAAGATCCCCTAAACAGACATGCGAAACTTTTCACATGAGTGCCGTCCGCCGCACCCCCCGCACCCCCGCGACCCCGCGCCGCGCCGCCGTCCTGGCCACCGGAGCCGCCGTCGCGGCGCTGGTGCTGAGCGCGTGCGGCTCCGGCGGCACCTCCGGTGGCGGTAACAACACGAACTTCGTCACCAGCTCCGGCGGGATCTCCACCGTCGCCAAGGACGACCGGCACGACGCGCCCGAGCTCACCGGCAAGGACCTCGACGGCAAGCCGCTGAACACGGCGGACTACAAGGGCAAGGTCCTCGTCATCAACGTGTGGGGCTCCTGGTGCCCGCCGTGCCGTGCCGAGGCCAAGTACTTCGCGAAGGTCGCCAAGGAGTCCGACGCCGAGGACGTCCAGTTCCTCGGCATCGACACGCGCGACCCGCAGACCGGTCAGGCGATCGCCTTCGAGAAGGACTACGGGATCCCCTACCCGAGCTTCTACGACCCCTCGGGCAAGCTCCTGCTGCGCTTCGAGAAGGGCACGCTCAACCCGCAGGGCATCCCCAACACCCTGGTCATCGACCGCGACGGCAAGATCGCCGCGCGCTCGCTGAAGGCGCTGAACGAGACCAGCCTGCACAAGCTGATCGACCCCGTCATCGCGGAAAAGTGATCGGCGGTGTCCCCCACACTCGTCACGCTGGCCGCTGACGGAATCGGCGGCACCGTGGAGAACGGCACCCTCGTCGTCGCTCTGCCGATCGCCGTGCTCGGCGGCCTCGTCTCCTTCTTCTCCCCGTGCGTCCTGCCGCTCGTGCCCGGCTACCTCTCGTACGTCACCGGGGTCTCCGGCACCGACCTGGCCGAGGCCCGGCGTGGCCGGATGGCCGCCGGCGCGGGGCTCTTCGTCCTCGGGTTCACCGCCGTGTTCGTGTCCGGCGGCGCCCTGTTCGGCTTCTTCGGGCAGACGCTCCAGGAGTACCAGGACACCCTGACCCGGGTCCTCGGCGTCCTCATGATCGTCATGGGGATCTTCTTCATGGGCCTCATGCCCTGGATGACCCAGCGTGAGTTCCGCATCCACAAGCGGCCCGTGACCGGACTGGTGGGGGCCCCGATACTGGGCGCCCTCTTCGGTATCGGCTGGACCCCGTGCATCGGTCCCACGCTCGCCTCGGTCAACACCCTGGCCTTCCAGGAAGGCAGCGCGGGGCGCGGGGCCATACTGATGGTCGCGTACTGCATCGGACTCGGCGTGCCCTTCGTGCTCGCCGCCGTCGCCTTCCGCAAGGCGCTCGGTGCCTTCGGCTGGGTCAAGAAGCACTACGCCTGGGTGATGCGGATCGGCGGCATCATGATGATCCTGACCGGCGTCCTGCTGCTCACCGGTGTCTGGGACACCCTCGTGCAGCAGATGCAGACCTGGTCCAACGGCTTTTCGGTGGGAATCTGATCCATGAGCACCACGAACAGCGGCAACAAGAGCGCGGCCGAGGCGGCGCCCGCCACGGCGCAGGAGCCGGCCGAGTCCGCCGAGGCGGCGGCCACCCAGCTGTCGACCGCGCCCACGGAGGACCGCACGCCGGGGCTTCCCAAGCTCGGTGTCATCGGCTGGATCCGCTGGTTCTGGCGGCAGCTCACCTCGATGCGCGTCGCGCTGATCCTGCTCTTCCTGCTGTCCCTCGGCGCGATCCCCGGATCGCTGATCCCGCAGACCGGCACCGACCCGCTCAAGGTCGAGGACTTCGAGAAGGCGCACACCACCCTCTCGCCGGTCTACGAGAAGCTGGGACTCTTCCACGTCTACAGCTCGGTGTGGTTCTCCGCGATCTACATCCTGCTGTTCGTCTCGCTGATCGGCTGCATCGTCCCCCGCACCTGGCAGTTCGTCGGCCAGCTGCGCGGCCGGCCGCCGGGCGCCCCCCGGCGCCTGAACCGGCTGCCCGCCTACGCGACCTGGCGCACCGAGGCCGGCCCGGACGAGGTCCGCACCGCCGCACTCGGCGTCCTGCGGCAGCGCCGCTACCGGGCACACGTCGCCGGTGACGCGGTCGCCGCGGAGAAGGGCTACCTGCGCGAGGCCGGCAACCTCGCCTTCCACATCGCGCTCATCGTGATGCTGGTCGCCTTCGCCTGGGGCCAGCTCTTCAAGTCCGAGGGCGGCAAGCTGATGGTCGAGGGCGACGGAGGCTTCTCCAACGCCCTGCCGATGTACGACGACTTCAAGTCGGGCAACCTCTTCGACACGGACACCGACCTCGCGCCGTTCAGCTTCCAGCTCGACCGGTTCGTCGGGACCTACGAGCGCTCCGGGCCCAACAAGAGCACGCCGCGCACCTACCGCGCCGAGGTCACCTACAGCGAGGGCACCGACGGCAAGGACAAGAAGACCTCCATCGAGGTCAACAAGCCGCTCGAGATCGACGGCACCAAGGTCTACCTCAACGGGCACGGCTACGCGCCGACCGTCACCGTCCGCGACGGCAAGGGCAAGGTCGTCTCGCGGCAGACCGTGGCGCTGCTGCCCATCGACTCCAACGTCACCTCCACCGGCGCCATCAAGATCATGGACGGCTACCGCGACGCGAAGGGCAAGAAGGAGCAGCTCGGCTTCAACGCCTTCTTCGTGCCGACCTTCGCGGGCTCCGGCAAGGGCGACATGTTCTCCCAGTTCCCCGCGCTGGACTTCCCCGTGCTCGCGCTGTCCGCGTACCACGGCAGCCTCGGCGTGGACTCGGGCATCCCGCAGAACGTGTACCAACTGGACACCTCCAAGATGAAGGAGTTCAAGGACTCCAAGGGCGCACTGCTGAAGAAGCGGCTGCTGCCCGGCGAGACCATGAAGCTGCCGAACGGCGCCGGGTCCATCACGTTCGACAAGGACATCAAGCAGTGGGCCAGCTTCCAGATCACGCATCAGCCCGGTGACGGCTGGGCGCTCGCCGGAGCGCTCGCCGCGATCGCCGGTCTGGCCGGCTCCCTGTTCATCCAGCGCCGCCGCGTCTGGGTGCGGGCCGTCGAGGGCCCCGACGGCGTGACCGTCGTCGAGATGGCCGGCCTCGGTCGCAGCGAGTCCGCGAAGCTCCCTGAGGAGCTCGGCGAGCTCGTCGGCCGACTGCACGACCAGGCACCGAGCGCTCCCGAACCCGATCCCGCACCGTCAGCCGACCCGGGCGAACCCGCCGGGCCGACTGCATCTCCTGCTGTTCCTGCCGCCGAAGGGGCTGAGAAGTGAATCTCGCCGCCGCTACCAACGAGAACCTCGCGCACACCAGTAACGTCCTCATCTACTCGGCGATGGCCGTGTATCTGCTGTCGTTCTTCGCGAACATGGCCGAGTGGATCTTCGGCAGCCGGAGCAAGGTCGGCCGTACCGCCGCCGCGCTGACCGGCGCGAAGGAGGAGGGCGCCCGCGCCGCCGCACCCGCGGTCACCGTGAAGAAGAACGGCGGCACCGCCGTCCTGGAGCGGCCCGCGGTCGTCACCCGCTCCGCCTCGGGCGCGCGGGACGTGCCGGACGGCCCCGGTGCCTCCGGTGGTGACGAGCAGGGTGACCTCTACGGGCGGATCGCCGTCTCTCTCACGGCTCTCGCCTTCCTCATCGAGCTCGCGGGTGTCCTCACCCGGGCCTTCTCCGTGCAGCGTGCCCCCTGGGGCAACATGTACGAGTTCAGCATCACCTTCTCCACCGTCGCCGTCGGTGTGTACCTGGTGCTGCTCGCGCTGAAGAAGAACGTGCGCTGGCTCGGGCTGCCGCTGATCATCACGGTCCTCCTCGATCTCGGCCTCGCTGTCACTGTCTTGTACACCGCGAGCGACCAGTTGGTTCCCGCTCTTCACTCGTACTGGTTGTACATCCACGTCTCCACGGCGATCTTCTGCGGCGCCGTCTTCTACGTCGGCGCGGTCGGCACCCTGCTCTACCTGTTCAAGGACAGCTACGAGAGCAAGCTGGCGAGCGGCGGCACGCCGGGCAAGTTCGCCACGTCGGTCATGGAGCGGCTGCCCGCGTCCTCGTCCCTCGACAAGTTCTCGTACCGGGTCAACGCGGCCGTCTTCCCGCTGTGGACGTTCACGATCATCGCGGGCGCGATCTGGGCCGGCGACGCGTGGGGCCGCTACTGGGGCTGGGACCCCAAGGAGACCTGGTCGTTCATCACCTGGGTCGCCTACGCCTGCTACCTGCACGCCCGCGCGACGGCCGGCTGGAAGGGCCGCAAGGCCGCCTACCTGGCCCTGATCGCCTTCGCCTGCTGGATCTTCAACTACTACGGCGTCAACATCTTCGTCACCGGCAAGCACTCCTACGCCGGCGTCTGAGACACCCGCGGGCGTCTGAGACACCCGCGGCGCTGCCCCCGGACCGCGGGGGCATGCGCCACGCTGGTGCCCATGACCGAGAACCACCTGGAGCAGGGCACCAGCCGCACCGAGGGCACCACCCACACCCTGCATTTCACGCTGACCGCGCCCCACCCCGTCGAGACGGTGTGGGGCGCGGTCGCGACCCCCGCCGGACTGGCCGGCTGGCTCGCCGCGGCGGACGTCCTCGAGCCCCGGCTCGGCGGCGCGGTCACCCTGCGCGCGCCCGGCGACGCTGCCACGCATCCGGGCCGGATCACCGCCTGGGACGTCGAGCGGATCGCCGAGTACACGTTCGGCGGGCGGTGCGGCCGCGTCCGTTTTCACCTGGAGCCGGCCACGACCCTGCGCTTCACCCATGCGTTCGAGGGCGACGACGCGCTGCGCCGCGACCGCCTCGCGGCCTGGCACGACCGGCTGCTGCGTCTGCGCGGCGCGCTCGACGGCCGGTGACTCAGGGCTGCAGGCCGCGCCAGATGCGGTCCGCGAGCAGCCCCGCCATCTGGTCGACATCGCCCTCGCCGACCCCGGCCAGACTGCTGCGCGCCAGGCCGATCACCGGCCCGAGGACGAGCGCCTCCAGGACCGGCGCCGGCAGGTCGGCGACCTCGCCGGCCTTCACATATCCGTCGACCCACGCGCTCAGCGGGGAGAGCCGGGCCTCCTGGGTGTCGCGCAGATGGCGGGCCTGTTCCATGCTGAGCCGGTCCGCGTAGGCGGAGTGCAGCAGGCGGGCCTCGTCGGGGTGGTCGCGCACGAAGCCGAGGTAGGCACGGACGAGGGCGCGCACGCCGGTGCGGGCGCTGCGGGTGTGTGCCAGGGCGCTGCCGAGTTCCTCCAGGAGGCGGCCGAGCCAGCGCACGACCAGCGCGTTCATGAGTCCGTCGACGCTGCCGAAGTGGTGGTAGAGGCTGCCCAGGCTGACGCCGCTGGCACGGGTGAGGGCGCTGACCGTGACGCCCTGTTCGCCGTCCTCGGCGTACACCCGCAACGCGGCGTCGAGGAGGCGTTCGGCGGTCTCCGCGCCACGCTGCTGCTTGGGACTCATGGTTGCCGCTCAGCCTAGAACAAGAGATTCCGTTCGTGCTGGCTAAAGGGAATTTCTAGAAAAAGACTCCAGTTCTGCGTCGGTCTGGGTCACACTGATCGTCCCCCGGCCGGTGCCGTCGAGCAGTACGGGGGACCGCTCGGCGGCACCGGCCGGAGCCATGGGCGGCCTGTGCGTCGCGGGTGCCGGAGGGGACATGCGCGCCGCGCGGCCGCCCCTGGCGTTCGTGCGTCGGGCCCGCCCGTGCGAGGGCTCAGCGGCCGGGGGCGTCGTCCCCGATGTCCTCGTGCCACAGCTCCGGGCGGGCCGCGACGAAGTCGGTCATCAGCGCCACGCACTCCGGGTCGTCGAGCAGCACGATCTCGACGCCGTGCTCCGCGAGCCAGTCGTGGCCGCCGTGGAAGGTGCGGGCCTCGCCGACGACGACCCGCGAGATGCCGAACTGGCGCACCAGACCCGAGCAGTACCAGCACGGGCTGAGCGTCGTCACCATCGTCGTGCCCCGGTACGAGCGCTGCCGGCCGGCCGCGCGGAACGCGTCGGTCTCGCCGTGCACGGACGGATCGTCGTCCTGCACGCGGCGGTTGTGCCCGCGGCCCAGCAGGGTCCCGTCCGCGCCGTACAGCGCGGCGCCGATGGGGATGCCGCCCTCGGCGAGGGAGGCCCGCGCCTCCTCGACGGCGGTCGTCAGCCATGTGCGGGCGAGATCCGGGTCCAGCGCCATCATCAGCCCCTGCCTGTGTCTGTCCGTGCCTGCCGGTGTCCGTGCCTGCTGTGTCCGTGCCGGTACGCGTGCCCGGTCTCAGTCCTTGTCCTGCTCGCCCTCGCGGCGGCGCAGGTCCTCCTCACGGCGGCGCAGGTCCGCCTCCCAGTCCTTGAGGAGCGCCTCGTCCTTCCCGTCCGGGGACGACGCGGCGCCGCCCTTGAGCGACTGGAGGAACTCGGGGTTGTCGTCCGGCGCGACGAACGTCGTGCGCTGCTCGCGGCGCCGCGCGGACGGCGCCGACCCGCCGGTGACGCCCGCACGCTGCTTGCCCGCGGCCAGCCAGACGACGGGCCCGACGATCCAGAACAGCAGGACGATGAAGACCCAGGCGATCTTCGGGAGGTGCTTCACCTCGTCCTCGGGCGTGTTCAGGCAGTCGATGAACGCGAAGATCGTCAGGGCGAGCGGGATCAGGAAGATCAGGACCCGGAGCATGGCGTGCGTTCCCCCATGAGGCGGCGGCGGGGGTGACGAAGGCGCCCCCGGTGACGGGCCCAGGTTAGCCGGTGCCGGATACTGGACGGCATGGCTTACGACGATCTTCGCTCCCTGCTCCGGGCGCTGGAGCGCGAGGGCGACCTCAAGCGCATCAAGGCCGAGGTCGACCCGTATCTGGAGGTCGGTGAGATCGTCGACCGGGTCAACAAGGCCGGCGGCCCTGCCCTGCTCTTCGAGAACGTCAAGGGCGCGTCGATGCCACTCGCGATGAACGTGTACGGCACCGACCGCCGCCTCCTCAAGGCGCTCGGCCTGAGGTCGTACGGGGAGATCAGCGAGAAGATCGGCGGCCTGCTCAAGCCGGAACTGCCGCACGGTTTCGTCGGGATGCGCGAGGCGTTCGGCAAGCTCGGCGCGATGGCGCACGTACCGCCGAAGAAGGTGAAGTCCGACCACGCGCCGGTGCAGGAGGTCGTCCTCACCGGCGACGACGTCGACCTCGAGCGGCTGCCCGCGCTCTTCACCTGGCCCGAGGACGGCGGCTCCTTCTTCAACCTGGGCCTGACCCACACCAAGCACCCCGAGACGGGCGTCCGCAACCTGGGCCTCTACCGCCTCCAGCGCCACGACCGGCGCACCATCGGCATGCACTGGCAGATCCACAAGGACAGCCGCAACCACTACCAGGTCGCGGCGCAGCGCGGCGAGAAGCTGCCCGTCGCCATCGCCTTCGGCTGCCCGCCCGCCGTCACGTACGCGGCGACGGCCCCGCTGCCCGGGGACATGGACGAGTACCTGCTGGCCGGGTTCGTGCAGGGCAAGCGCGTCGAGATGGTCGACTGCAAGACCGTGCCGCTCCAGGTCCCGGCGAGCGCCGAGGTCGTCATCGAGGGCTGGCTCGAACCCGGCGAGATGCTGCCGGAGGGCCCCTTCGGCGACCACACCGGCTTCTACACGCCGCAGGAGCCCTTCCCCGCGCTGACGATCGACTGCGTGACGATGCGCAAGCGCCCGCTCCTCCAGTCCATCGTCGTCGGCCGCCCGCCGACGGAGGACGGCCCGCTGGGCCGCGCCACGGAGCGCTTCTTCCTGCCGCTCCTGAAGGTGATCGTCCCCGACATCGTGGACTACCACCTGCCCGAGTCCGGCGGCTTCCACAACTGCGCGATCGTCTCGATCGACAAGAAGTACCCCAAGCATGCCCAGAAGGTGATGCACGCGATCTGGGGCGCGCACATGATGTCGCTGACCAAGCTGATCGTCGTCGTCGACTCCGATTGCGATGTGCACGACCTTCATGAAGTCTCGTGGCGCGCGCTCGGGAACACGGACTACGCCCGTGACCTGACCGTCGTCGAAGGCCCGGTCGACCATCTCGACCACGCCTCCTACCAGCAGTTCTGGGGCGGCAAGGCGGGCATCGACGCAACACGGAAGTGGCCCGAGGAGGGCTACACCCGGGACGGCGGCTGGCCCGAGATGGTCACCTCCGACCCCCGTACGGCGTCCCTCGTGGACCGCCGCTGGAAGGAGTACGGGCTGTGAGCGCAGCTGAAGGAGTCCTGCCGCAGCCGGGACGGACCAAGGCGTTCCTGCGCCTGGTCATGATCGAGCACTCGGTGTTCGCGCTGCCGTTCGCCTACATCGCGTCGCTGACCGCAATGTTCGAGCTGGACCGCAACATCCACTGGGGGCGGCTGCTCCTGGTGACCGTCTGCATGGTCGGTCTGCGCACGTTCGCCATGGCGGCGAACCGGATCATCGACCGCGAGATCGACGCCCGCAACCCGCGCACGGCGCACCGCGAGCTCGTCACCGGCGCGGTGACCGTGAAGTCGGCGTGGACCGGCGCTCTGATCGCCCTGGTGATCTTCCTCGGCGCGGCGGCGCTCCTGAACCCGCTGTGCCTGGCCCTGGCCCCCATCGCCGTGATCCCGATGGTCGTCTACCCGTACGGCAAGCGGTTCACGAACTTCCCGCAGGCCATCCTCGGCCTCGCCCAGGCGATGGGCCCGGTCGGCGCGTGGATCGCGATCACCGGCTCCTGGTCCTGGGACGCGGTGGTCCTCGGGCTCGCCGTCGGCATCTGGATCGGCGGCTTCGACCTGATCTACGCGTGCCAGGACGTCGAGACGGACCGCGAGGTCGGCGTGAAGTCGGTCCCGGCCCGCTTCGGCATCCCGGGCGCGATCTGGGGCGCCCGCGCCTGCCACACCGTCGTCACCGCCCTGTTCGTCTGGTACGCCCTGGCGACGGACGCCGGCCCCTTCTTCTGGATCGGCCTCGTCATCGTCGCCGCGGCCTTCCTCTACGAGCACACGATCGTGAAGCCCCACGACCTGTCCCGCCTGAACCGCGCCTTCTTCCAGGTCAACGGCTTCATCGGGATCGCACTGTTCGCGTGCGCGCTGCTGGACCTGCTGGTGCGGGGGCTGACGGTGTAGCGGCTCGCGCCGCGGCCCACGCAGCCAGGCCATCGCGTCGGCTGCCGAACGAGACGTGCGCGGGCGCCGCGGTCCGGATGCGGACCGTGAAGGCCATGGTGGCAGCGGTTGAGCGCGGCACAGGAGCTGCTCGCTCGGTGGGCTGTTTCCAGCCATCGCGCTGCGTGCCCGGTTCAAGGAGACATGCAGAGTGTGGTGGACGGGCTACCTTGCTGCAGATCGCGACGCAGGGGTGACGGCTTGGCGTCCGGTCCGGTGGGCGGCCTCGATCAGTGCATGGATGACGAAGTCGACTGCTCCGCACGCAGGTGGACCACCATCAGCCGTGCAGAACCGACGGAACACAGACAACACGGGGGAGAGCGCCTGACATGGCATGGGACGAATGGGAGCAGTTGAAGGCTGCGGCGGAAGAGCGGCAGGCGGGGCAGATGCGGCTCGACAGCGCCGGCTCCTCCTCCGCGGGACCACAGGGCGATCTCACGGTCAGTCACAGTGACTTGGCGAAGATCGGCGACGAGGCCTTCCAACTGTTCCAGGACCTGGGCAATCACGGTCGTGACGCCTGGGCGAGCAGCCAGAGCGCCGCCAGTGATCTCAAAACCCAGGGCTTCGAGATCGGTGGCGGTCTGGACAAGGTGCAGGAGCGCTGGGAGAAGCAGCTGCAGTCGGTGCTGGACGCCTGCGCCCACATCTCGAATCACATGGACTTCACCCAGAAGGCGCACAAGGGCGACGAGTACTACATCGCCGGAGCGGTCAGCAGCATCGCCCAGTTGGACAAGGGGTTCAGCGAGGACGACAAGAAGTTCTCGGGCAAGGGGGAGGGCTGATGGACTTCGAGACACTGCACTTCGGGAACTTCGCGGCTCTGGAGACCGCGGTCCATGACTGGTCCGGCATGGTCAAGAAGCTTAAGACCCTTGAGACGCAGGCCAGCCGCGGGCTGAAGGGGCGTGCGGAGAAGGCGAACTGGTCCGGGGTGAACGCCACTGTCTCCCGCGAGTTCATCAAGAAGACCGCGCAGGAGTTCGCCGATGCCCACACACAGGCCACCACGATCAGAAACATCCTGAGGGACACGCGTGGGGAGCTGATCAAGCATCGCGACGACCTGAAGGCGGCGCTGCAGCGCGGACGGAAGAAGAACCTCACCGTGCGGGACACGGGTAAGGGTGGGTTCAGCGTCGAGATGATCGTCCACCCCGATCGCGCTGCCAAGGGCACCGATGTACCTGACCACACTCCGGAGGACCTCGAGAGCCTTCGTGACGAGCTGCAGCGCATCCTCAATGCCGCCACCGAGAGTGATACCACTGCCGATCGAGTACTCCGCGAGATCGCGAACATGGCGGACAAGGGTTTCTCCGGAGTCTCCTACAAGGACCGTGATTCCGCGGTCTCGGACATGAGGGACGCCGAAGCTGAGTACGCGGCGAAGCTGGCGAAGGAGATCACCGGCGACGGTGGCACGGCCCGTCACTACGAGGAACTCAAGAAACTTGAGCACCTCATCGACATCAACTCGGAATCTCCCGAGTTCTCGGCAGATTTCTACAAGAAGCTGGGGCCTGACGGAACTCTCGACTTCTACACCAAGATGTCGCTGAACTCGACGGCCCTCGTAGGGCCGGAGGCCGCTGGCCGTACCACGCTTGTTCATCACATCCAGGACGACATGGGCAACATGCTCGGGCTCGCGACGAACAGCGGAACGGCGAAACATCCGAACCCGTATTACCTCGGAGACAGGTGGACCACCCAGCTGATGAGGGCTGGTCGTGAAGAGGTCGACGTTTCGAGATTCGCCGGAGTCGGCACGAAAGTGTACGGATACCAGGCGTTGGGTTCGATCATCCGTCACGGTGAGTACGACAAGGACTTCCTGACCTCTGTGGCGCGCGACATGGTCGCCATGGACAAGGAGAACCCTGACGTCTGGCGCGAAAATGCCCCGCTCGATCAGAACCTGGCGTTCAACCTCGACAAGACCGGTGGCAAGGGTTTCTATCCGCTCACCGGCATGCTTGAGGCGATGAGCAACAACCCTGATGCTGCCACGCAGTTCTTCAACGAAGGAGTGCGCGAGGACAGCAACAAGGACGGAATCGTGACTCTCGCCGACGACACCGTCAAGGGAAGTCACGGGCGTGCGCAGGGAATGGTCGACTACTTCCTCGACCAGAAGGAGACGAGTGACTGGTTCGATCTCCGTACCGGCGAGAAGGCGGAGGCCGTGCCCGCGAAGCACGCGTTGGGGCCGGCTCTCGAGGCAGCGGTGTCGGGCCAGGCGAACCCGCAGGAGTCCGGCTACACCGATCGGCAACCGCACACCAAGCAGATGACCGACGTCTTCGAGAGGATCGTCGACAAGGTCGGTGGCGAACCCGACCTGATGACCTCGACGCTCAGCGGGAGCATGGGGCGTATGTCCGCCGAGTACATCCAGGACATCAACGCCAACCTCGGTGGTGACCTCGATGACATCGAGAAGGGCGGGGCTCGCTACGACGGGCAGTCCCATGCGCACCTGGACAAGAACAAGGAACAGTTCCTGGACGCGATCGGCCGGCACAAGGAGAGCTACGAGACGCTGTCCTCGGCGCAGCACGAGTTCACGCAGGGGTCTATGCAGTACGCCGTGGAGCACACCCCGGTGAAGGACGGTGACCTCCGGGCAGCACTTAGTCATATCGCTCACACGGACGGAAAGCTCAACGGGATTCTGGCTGGCGGCCAGATCGACTCGGCTCTCGAAGAGCAGAAAGACGCCAACGACGAGTACAACCGTAACTTGGATCGAGGTGCGGCTTCCGGGAGCTTTGCCGCCGGAATGGTTTTCGAAGCAGCTGCCACCCGGGCACCCATCGCAGGTGAATTGGCTGGATGGGCCTTCGACTCCGTATTGGCAGAAGAGATCGAGGACGCTAAGAAAGACCCCTATGAAGGCGCCGCGGACCATGTTCGCGCCGCTTACCAGAGTTCACTCGGTGATCACACGCTCAATCCGTTGAAGGCGCAGTTGGACAACCTGACCTTCCCCAAGGGTACAGACTCCGACATCTACGAAGATGCGGTACTGGACGAGAGTGAGAATGGCTACTCGAATGGCCTCACTATGCAGCAGAATGTCGGGACAAACCATGCGACCAAGTGACCTGAAGGTTGCACGGTCGAGGTCGTGGCGGCGAGTCTCCTCAGTGAGCGCTCTCGCGTTGGCGTGTGTCGTGGCGGCCGTCGGCTGCAGCGGTGGTGAGGAACCTGACAAGAGTGAGCGAATTGAGTTTTCTGCGGCGCCCTGTTGGGGACTCATCCCTACCGACACGATTGAACCCTTGGTTGAGCCCGGCGCCAAGGTAGAGGTCACGAACGAAGGGCTCGACAAGTGGGCCAAGGACCGGCTGACCGCCAGGTGCTCTGCCCTTCAGGAGCGCGGTCCATTGGTGTTCAATGCACACGCACGCTGGTGGACGGAGAACCCGCACAACAATCCCGATTCCGCGCGCGCTTGGGAGGCGATCGACTCCGCCGGGGTCAAGATCACCCAGAAGGACTGGGCGGAAGCAGGCGAGTCCTGGCAATGGGGAGCACGCGTTGCTGTCAGGTGCGATCCGTCGGCTCCGCCACCCGGGGCCGTCGAGGACTACGCGCGGTACAAATACCTCGAAGTCAGCGTCAGAGGCCGTGCCGAGAACCGTGACGCCTACGCCAGCATGACCCTCTCCCTCGCCCGTGGCATGGTCGATAAAGCCGAGTGCACGAACAAGGTGGACCTGCCCGCCGCGTGACGGGCGGGGGCTCACCCCTGGACGGTTCGCCTACCGTGCCCTGCGGGCTGATCGTGGTACGGCCCGGTCGGCCGGGCTACTGGTGGGCGGCGTCCCCGCGGCGGCGCAGGGCGAAGGCTGCTGCGATGCCTGCCGCCAGGCCCAGTAGATGGCCCTGCCAGCTCACGCCCTCCTGGAGGGGGGAGAGGCCGCCGAGGATGCCCGCGCCGTAGTAGGCGGCGACCAGGATGCCGACGACGATGCCCAGCGGGCGGCGCTCCACGAAGCCGCTGAGCAGGACGAAGCCGAAGAGGCCGAAGATGATGCCGGAGGCGCCCGCGGTGTTGGTGTGGGCCGGGGCGACGAGCCAGACGCCGAGCCCGCCTGCGACGGCGATGATCGCGACGGCGTAGAGGAACCGGCGCAGGCCGCTGAGTGCGGCGACGAAGCCGAGGACGAGCAGCGGCAGCGAGTTCGCCGCGAGGTGGCCGAAGCCGAAGTGGACGAAGGCCGACGGGACGACGTCCACCAGCTCGGACGCCTCGCGGGGCTGGACGCCGAACCGGTCGAGCGAGTGGCCCGACACGGTGTCGACGGCCTCGAGCAGCCACAGCAGGGCCAGCCAGCCCGCCATGACCTTCGCCGCGGGCACGATCCGCTCGCGCGGCGACCATCGCGTCACGGTGTTCTGCGAACTCTCGTACGTCATCCCTGACCCACCCCCGGGTGTGCGTGGCCCCCTGCTCAAATCCCCATTGTTGCGCGCCGGATAGGCTCGTGGTGTGGAGCACGTGAAAGCAGACAGCCGCAGACCCTGGATCGTCGGGGTGTCCGGCGCGTCCGGAACGCCGTACGCGGCGTCCGTGCTGCGCGCGCTGATCGCGGCCGGTGAGGACGTCGATCTGGTGGTCTCGCGGGCGTCGCGGCTGACGCTGCTCGACGAGACCGGCATCTCGTTCCGGGACGCGCACTGGCGCGAGGACCTGGGGGAGTGGCTGGCGCGCGGGGCGGACGGCAAGCCCGACACGTTCGAGGGGGCCGGCCTGGACGGGGTGCGGTACTGGCCGGCGGGCGATCTCGCGGCCGGCCCGTCCTCGGGCTCGTACCCGGCGAAGGGCATGATCATCGTGCCGGCGTCGACGGCGAGCGTGGCCGGGGTCGCGCTGGGGCTGTCGAAGGACCTGTTGCAGCGTGCGGCGAGCGTGACGCTCAAGGAGCGGCGCCCGCTGGTGGTCGCGGTGCGGGAGACGCCGCTGAACGGGCAGACGCTGAGACACCTGGTGACGCTGGACGAGGCGGGCGCCGTGGTGGTGCCCGCCTCGCCGGCGTTCTACGCGGGGGCGACGCACATCCAGGATCTGGTGGACTTCGTCGCCGGGCGGGCGCTGGACGCGGCAGGAGTGCCGCACGCGCTGTACCGCCGTTGGGAGGGAGAGCTGGGGGGAGGCTCCCGGGAGAGTTAGCGCTTCTTGGCGCGGGCGGCGTGCTTCTTGGCCGCGCGGCGCTGCTCGATGGCGGGCAGGTGGACACGCGCACGATTGGCCTGGTCCTGCATCTCGCGCATGCGGGCGTAGGCCATCTCGATCGTGAACACGGTGACAACACTCCTGAAAATCGATGGATCTGCAGTGATCCAGGGCTTCGGCTTTAAGCCTTGCGGGGTATCGCCCCCGCACGCCTTAGATTCTACACGTAAACTCGCGTCAACGCTGAATAATGAAAGGCTTTGGTCCTATGGACGCCGTGGACAGGCAGCTCATCCAGGCCCTGCGTGAGAACGGCCGCGCCTCGTATGCGGAGTTGGGCCGGCTCGTGGGCCTCTCCGGCCCCAGCGTCACCGACCGCATCAACCGCCTGGAGGCGGCCGGGGTCATCACCGGCTACCGGGCCACCGTGGACTCCGCCTCGCTGGGCCTCGGCGTGACCGCCCTCATCGGCATCTCCCTGTCCGACGCCACGGACCACGAGGACGTCGCGCAGCGCCTGAAGGAGCTGCACGAGATCGAGGACTGCTGGTTCATCGCGGGCGACGACTCGTACATGCTCAAGGTGCGCGCCGGTGACGTGGACGGCCTGGAGCGCACCATCCGCCGGCTCAGCGGCACCAAGGGCGTCTCGCGCACCCGCACCACGATCGTGCTCTCCACGAAGTGGGAGAACCGGGTGGGCGAGCTCCCCGAAGAGGTCTGAGAGGCCGGAGAGGTCTGAGCGGTCCGGGGCGAGGTCAGGGCGCGGGGCTGTCACCGGCGGGGCGTACGGTGGAGCGAGTTTTCCGGTGAGGCGGGTTCTCCGGTGAGGAAAGGTACGGGCATGGACGCAGGGCTCAAGCGCGAGCTGGAGCAGAAGGTCAGGGACGGCGAGCGGCTGTCGCGCGAGGACGGCATCGCCCTCTACGCGTCGGACGACCTGGCCTGGCTCGGCGGCCTCGCCCACGAGGTGCGCACGCGGAAGAACGGCGACGTCGTCCACTTCAACGTGAACCGCCACCTCAACATGACGAACGTCTGCACCGCCTCCTGCGCGTACTGCTCGTTCCAGCGCAAGCCGGGCGAGAAGGACGCGTACACGATGCGCATCGAGGAGGCCGTCAAGCTGGCCAAGGCGATGGAGTCGGAGCACCTGACCGAGCTGCACATCGTCAACGGCCTGCACCCCAACCTGCCGTGGCGGTACTACCCGCGCTCGCTCAAGGCCCTCAAGGAAGCGCTGCCGGACGTCGGCCTCAAGGCGTTCACCGCCACCGAGATCCACCACTTCGAGAAGATCTCGGGGCTCTCCGCCTCCGAGATCCTCGACGAGCTCATCGAGGCCGGCCTCGAGTCGCTCACCGGCGGCGGCGCCGAGATCTTCGACTGGGAGATCCGGCAGCACATCGTCGACCACGACACCCACTGGGAGGACTGGTCGCGCATCCACCGCCTCGCGCACGAGAAGGGGCTCAAGACCCCGTCCACGATGCTGTACGGGCACA
Organism: Streptomyces sp. SID5785; assembly: GCF_009870065.1. Taxonomy (GTDB): domain Bacteria; phylum Actinomycetota; class Actinomycetes; order Streptomycetales; family Streptomycetaceae; genus Streptomyces. Next base: position 16,209 of record NZ_WWIA01001037.1, read on the forward strand.
TCGAGGAGCCCCGCCACCGCGTCGACCACGTGCTGCGCCTGCGCGAACTGCAGGACGAGACGGGCGGCTTCCAGGTCTTCATCCCGCTGCGCTACCAGCACGACTTCGTCGACATGAAGGACGGCAAGGTCAGGAACCGCCTGCAGGAGCGCACGACGATGGCGACCGGCGCCGAGGCGCTGAAGACCTTCGCCGTCTCCCGGCTGCTCTTCGACAACGTGCCCCACGTGAAGTGCTTCTGGGTCATGCACGGCCTGCACACCACGCAGCTCGCGCTCCAGCACGGCGCCGACGACATGGACGGCTCGGTCGTCGAGTACAAGATCACGCACGACGCGGACAACTACGGCACGCCGAGCAAGCTGACCCGCGAGGACCTGCTCGACCTCATCCGCGACGCCGGCTTCCGCCCCGTCGAGCGGAACACGCGCTACGAGATCATCCGCGAGTACGAGGGTGCGGACCCGGCCCGCCGGGACGAGCCGCAGCCGATGCGGGTCTGACCCCGGCGCCGGCCCCTCGGGGCGGCGTGCTTCACTGGAAGCACCATTTCGCAACGGAAGAGTGGATTGACATGCTCCGCTACACGCTGATGCGCCTCGGAGTCTTCGCGGGCTGCTTCCTCGTCGTCTGGGGTCTCGTCGCCACCGGCATCGTCCCGCGCGGCCTGGGAGGCTCCAACTACCTGTGGATCGCGCTGCTCGCGCTGGTGATCTCCGCACCGCTCAGCTTCGTCCTGCTGCGCAAGGAGCGTGACCGCGCCTCCGAGAAGATCGTCGCCCGCGTCGACCGCGCCAAGGCGAACATGGACGCGAACCGCACCATGGAGGACGACGCCGACGACGCGGCCCGTGCGCAGGGCGCCTCGTCGTGAGCGCCGCGTAAGTTTCCTCACACCGCTGACGACCCCGGTACCTGACAGGTGCCGGGGTCGCCTGCGTCTCCTGCGTTTTCAAGGCACATCACGCTATGAGGGCATACGTGCCACGGGCTTGACCCAAAGAACCCCTTTGATAACCCCAAAGGGGTGGTGTTAACGTTCCCGACATGAAGACATCAGCCGCGCACCGCACTGCACCGGGCGTCCCGCTCGTGGCGCGCCTGCATGTCGATCTCTGCCGCTGCATGTCCGCGGCGTGTCGCGCCTGACGCGACCTTCCCCATGCAGCGGCGCCGCCGACCTCATCTCGCGGTCGCCGCTCCAGTACGTCCCCCTCCTTTCGTCCTCGCCCCCACGTGTCATCACTGGAGTGCATCCGTGTCCGCGAACACCCCCGCCGCTGAGCAGAAGCGCGGCTTCCGCATACCCGTGCCGTTCTGGGCCCAGGTCCTGATCGGTCTCGCGCTGGGCCTCGTGCTCGGCTGGGTCGCCCGTACCTACGACGTGTCGTGGCTGGCCACGACCCTCGACAAGGTCGGCGGCATCTTCGTCCAGCTCCTGAAGCTGGCCGTCGCCCCGCTCGTCTTCTTCGCGATCCTGGTGTCCATCACCAATCTGCGGAAGGTCAACAACGCCGCGCGGCTCGCGACCCGCACGCTGATCTGGTTCATGATCACCTCGCTGATCGCGGTGGTCATCGGCCTCGTCATCGGCCTGGTCACCAACCCGGGCAACGGCTCGGACCTCACCGCGGCCGACGGCGCCAAGCCCGACCACGCGGGCAGCTGGCTCGACTTCATCACCGGCATCGTCCCGACCGACGTCGTCACGCCGTTCACGCAGCTCAACGTCCTGCAGATCGTCTTCATGGCGGTCGTCGCCGGTATCGCGATCCTGAAGATCGGCCCGAAGGCCCAGCCGATCCTCAATCTCTCCGAGTCCGTCCTCGAGCTGCTGCAGAAGGCCCTGTGGTGGGTCATCCTGCTCGCCCCGATCGGCTCCGCCGGACTCATCGGCCGCGCCATCGTCCAGTACGGCTGGGACCTCCTCGGCAACTACGCGACGTTCACGATCGACATCTACGTCGGCTGCGCCCTGGTCCTCTTCGGCGTCTACCCGCTGCTCCTCGCGACCGTCGCCAAGCTGAACCCGCTGCAGTTCTTCAAGGGCGCCTGGCCCGCCATCCAGCTGGCCTTCGTCTCCCGCTCCTCCGTCGGCACCATGCCGGTCACCCAGCAGTCGGCGATCCGCCTCGGCGTCCCGAAGGACTACGCCTCCTTCGCCGTGCCGTTCGGCGCCACCACCAAGATGGACGGCTGCGCGGCGATCTACCCGGCGATCTCCGCGATCTTCGTCGCGCAGATCTTCGACGTGCAGCTCGGCATCAAGGAGTACCTGCTCATCGCGTTCGTCTCGGTCTTCGGCTCCGCCGCGACCGCGGGTCTGACCGGTGCGACCGTGATGCTGACCCTGACGCTGTCCACCCTGGGCCTGCCCATGGAGGGCGTCGGCCTGCTCCTCGCGATCGACCCGATCCTGGACATGATGCGCACCGCGACCAACGTCGCCGGTCAGGCGCTCATCCCGGTGCTCGTGTCGGCCCGCGAGAAGATCCTCGACCACGCGAAGTACGACAGTGCCACGGCGTCGGGCTACGACGACGAGGTCGAGGTCTACGACCACGCCGGCAGCGACGAGCCGCAGGCGGTCACCGCCGCCGCCTGACCCGTCCCCCGGGTCGTCGCCGCACCGGCCGTGCCCCGCACCCCCGCTCGGGGGTGCGGGGCACGGCCGTGTCCGGACGTAGGCTGACCGGTGCAACAGGCACGGGGTGAAAGGCGGCTGGGGTGGGCGGCGACGGGCGGGCCGGGGGGACGCGGCAGCGGCGGATGCCGCGGGCCGAGCGGGAGCGGCAGATGATGGACGCCGGGGTACGCGTGTTCGGGGAGCGCGGGTACCGGGCGGCGTCGATGGACGAGATCGCCGAACTGGCCGGGGTCTCCAAGCCGCTGGTCTACCTGTATCTGAACTCGAAGGAAGACCTGTTCACCGCCTGCATCCGGCGCGAGGCCGCGGCGCTCGTCCGTGCGGTGCGGGCCGGGGTGCGCACCGACGTCCCCGCCGACCGTCGGCTGTGGGACGGACTCACCGCGTTCTTCGCGCACACCGCCGCGCACCCCGACGGCTGGGCGGTGCTGCACCGCCAGGCGCGCTCGGGCGGCGACCCGTTCGTCGCCGAGGTCGGGGCGATGCGGGCGGAGATCGTGGCGTTCGTGACGTCCCTGATCGCGGTCGCCGCGCGGGAGGCGCACGGTGCCCCCGAGCCGGCCGAGCGGGAGGTCGCGGGGCTGGCGCTGGCCCTGGTCGGGGCCGCCGAGGCGCTGGCCGGCTGGGCCAACGAGGACGCGTCCGTGTCGGCCCGCGAGGCCGCCGCGACGATGATGAACTTCGCCTGGGCCGGCCTCGGCAACCTGATGGACGGCCGCCGCTGGACGCCCCCCGAGTGAGCCCTCGGGGCTCGGGGCTCGGGGCCGCCGCCGGTCGCTCAGGGGGCGAGCGGCTCGACCTCGCCCGTGAGATGCAGCCTGCCGCTCCGCGCCGAACGCAGCTCGAAGCGCGGACCCTCGGCCGCGTAGGCGACCGTCCCCGGCAGGAGGACCGGTGCACGGAACGCGGCCCGGACGCGGACGGGTCCGCGGGCCCGGTGTTCCGCGAGGCAGCGGGCGACCGTCCACATGCCGTGGGCGATGGCGCGCGGGAAGCCGAACAGTCGGGCGGTGAGCGGGTGCAGGTGGATGGGGTTGCGGTCGCCGGACACGGCGGCGTAGCGGCGGCCGAGGTCGCCGCCGAGCGGCCACTCGACCGGCCCGGGCAGCGGCGAGGGCGCCGCGTCGGGTGCGTCGGTGCCGTCGGCCGGGGCCGGAGCCGGGCCGGTGGCGTGCCGGGCGAGGTAGGTGCTGGCCGAGGTCCACACCGTCTCGCCGCCGCAGGTCAGTTCGGTGACGACGACGGCCTCGGTGCCGCGCCGGTGCGGCCGCAGCTCGGGGATCGCGACCGTGAGCGCGTACGGGTCCGCCGGGGCGAGCGGGCGGTGCTGGGTGATCTCGATCGAGGTGTGCACGAGACCGAGCAGCGGGAGCGGGAAGGCCCGCTCGGCCATCAGGCTCATCGAGAGCGGGAACCCGAGGACGTGCGGATAGGTGACCGGCAGCTCGCTGGGCCCAGTCGGGAAGGCGCACACCCGCTCGTACGCGGCGAGATGGCCCTGGTCGACGCGGAGCGCGGGCACCGTCAACCGGCGGCCCGGCGCGACCGCGCCGGGGCGGGGCCGCTTGAGCGGTGAGAGGGCGGCGCCGCGGAGCATGAGCGGCAGGAGGGACGGGACCCGGTCGAGGGTGTCCGTGCGGAGGCGGAGGGCGTCGGTCATCGGGGCTCCGGGATCGAGGGGGCGGAGGTCAGGCGCCGAGGAGGCTCTGGCCGCAGACGCGCACGACCTGACCGTTGACGGCGCCGGAGCCCGGGGAGGCGAACCAGGCGGTGGTCTCGGCCACGTCGACCGGAAGTCCGCCCTGGCCCAGGGAGTTCATGCGGCGGCCCGCCTCGCGGATGACAAGGGGCACGGCCGCGGTCATCTTCGTCTCGATGAACCCGGGGGCCACCGCGTTCAGCGTCACGCCGTGCTCGGCCAGGGCGCGCGGGGCGAGGGAGCGGACGAGGCCGATGATGCCCGCCTTGCTGGCCGCGTAGTTGGTCTGGCCGGTGTTGCCCGCGATGCCCGCGATCGACGCGGTGGTCACGACGGCCCCGCCGCGCCGGATCGCGCCCGCCTTGAGCAGGGCGTCGGTCGTCGTCAGAACGCTGGTCAGGTTCACGTCGAGGACCGAACTCCAGCGCTCGGCGGGCATGTTGGCCAGGCGGCGGTCGCGGGTGATGCCCGCGTTGTGCACGAGGACGTCGAGCCCCGACTGCGCGGTGAACTCCGCGATGCGCTCGCCCGCGTCGCCGGCGGTGATGTCGAGGGGCAGGGCGCGCCCGCCGAGCCGCTCGGCGACCCGGGCCAGATCGGCCTCGGCGGACGGCACGTCGAGCAGGACGACCTCGGCGCCGTCGCGGACGAGGGTCTCGGCGACGGCCTCGCCGATGCCGCGGGCGGCGCCGGTGACGAGGGCGGTGCGCCCGGCGAGCGGCCGGTCCCAGCTCTCGGGGGCGGCCGGGTCCGCGCCGCCCACCTCGATGACCTGGCCGCTCACGAAGGCGGACCGGGGGGAGAGCAGGAAGCGCAGGGTCGACTCGGCGGCGGTGACCGAAGGGCCGGTGAGGCGCACGAGGTTGACGGTGCGGCCGCGGCCGATCTCCTTGCCGAGGGAGCGGACGAAGCCCTCCAGGCCCTGCTGGACGGCGGCCTGGTGGTGGTCGTCGGCGGAGGGCGGGGCGCCGAGGACGACGACGCGGCCGCCCGCGGCGATCGAGCGCACGGCGGGGTGCAGCGCGGCGTGCACCTCGGCGAGGGTGGCCGGGTCCGCGACCGCGGTGGCGTCCACGACGACGCCGGCGGGCCGGTCGGCGTCGTCGCCGCCGGGCAGGGAGTCGCGCACGTCGAGACCGGTGCGGGCGAGCAGCGCGGAGAGTTCCTCGCGGTGGGCCGTGGCGCCTGCCGTGAAGTGCAGCAACTGTCCTTCGAGCGAGGGGTGTCCGGGGCTCCAGCGGCGCAGCGGTGCGGGCTGGGGCAGGCCGAGGCGCTTGGTGAGGAAGCGGCCGGGGGCCGTGCCGGTGAAGGTCAGATAGCGGTCGGCCATGGTCCAACTCCCTGCGCGGTCGTCAATGCGGTGCGGTGCGGTGCGGCGAGATGCGGTGCGGTGCGATGAGGCGAGATGCGGTGCGGTGAGGCGGGATGCGGTGCGGGCGGTGATACGGGTGGGTGCCCCGGGTATTTACTTCGGAGTAAGGTTACTCAAGAGTCAGAACTTGTCGAGTGCCCGGACGGGAGTCCGGCCGAGAGTTCAGGAGGCGCCGAGATGGCGCGCACGCCGAAGATCCCCGCCCAGGCCCCCGTCATCGGCGCGGCCCCGCGCCGCGTCGCCGTCATCGGCGGCAGCCGCATCCCGTTCGCCCGCGCGGACGGCCCCTACGCGACCGCGTCCAACCAGCAGATGCTGACCGCCGCCCTCGACGGCCTCGTCGACCGCTTCGCGCTCCAGGAGCCCGGCGCGGTGGGCGAGTTCGTGGCAGGCGCCGTCCTCAAGCACAGCCGCGACTTCAACCTCGCGCGCGAGACCGTCCTCGGCTCCTCGCTCGACGCGCGCACCCCCGCCTACGACATCCAGCAGGCCTGCGGCACCGGTCTGCAGGCCGTGATCGCCGCCGCCAACAAGATCGCCCTCGGGCAGACCGAGAGCGCGATCGCGGGCGGCTCCGACACGGCCAGCGACGCGCCGCTCGGCGTCAACGACGCGCTGCGCCGCATCCTGCTCGCCGCCCGCCGCGCCCCCTCCGCGGGCGCACGGCTCAAGGCCCTGGCCCGGATCCGGCCCGGCCACCTCGTCCCCGACATCCCGCGCAACTCCGAGCCCCGCACCGGCCTGTCGATGGGCGAGCACGCCGCCGTCACCGCCCGCGAGTGGGGTGTCACGCGCGAGGCACAGGACGAGCTGGCCGCCACGTCGCACCAGCGGCTCGCCGCCGCCTACGACCGCGGGCTGCTCGACGGCCTGGTCGTGCCCTTCCGCGACCTCGAACGCGACCAGAACCTGCGCCCCGGCTCCACCGTCGAGAAACTCGCCACGCTCAAGCCGGTGTTCGGCGTGAAGGACCCGTCGCCGACCATGACCGCGGGCAACTCGACGCCGCTCACGGACGGCGCGGCCGTCGTCCTGCTGGCCAGTGAGGAGTGGGCGCAGGCGCGCGGGCTCGAACCGCTCGCGTACCTGACGGCGTACGAGACCGCGGCGGTCGATTTCGTCGGCGGCGGGGACGGCCTGCTCATGGCGCCGGCGCACGCGGTGCCGCGGATGCTGGAGCGGGCCGGGCTCGGCATCGAGGACTTCGACCTCGTCGAGGTGCACGAGGCGTTCGCGTCCCAGGTGCTCGCGACGCTGGCCGCGTGGGAGAAGGCCGGCCTCGCCCCGGTCGACCGGGACCGGCTGAACGTCGCGGGCTCCTCGCTCGCCACCGGCCACCCCTTCGCGGCGACGGGCGCGCGCATCGTCGCGACCCTCGGCAAGCTGCTCGCCGAGCGCGGCGTGCCGGGCCGGGGGCTGATCTCCATCTGCGCGGCCGGCGGCCAGGGCGTCACCGCGATCCTCGAACGGCCCTGACGCGGCCGGCTCCCGCCCGCGTCAGTCGGCGTCCAGCGACCAGGCCGCCTTCCGGGCGGCCGAACCCGCCGGGGCCTGGTAGGTGACCAGGCGCTGGCCGCCGGTGCGGGCCAGCTGCATGACCTCGAAGGTCAGGGTCATGTCGCCCACCGTCGGATGGGCGTAGCGCTTCTCGCCGCCGCCCCGTTCGAGCACCTCGTAGCGGTTCCACATCTCGGCGAACTCCGGTGACTTCAGCAGGAGTTCGCCGACGAGCGCGGCCAGGCGCGGGTCGTCCGGATCCGCGCCGCCGACCGCGCGCAGATGCGCCACCGACTGCGCCACGGTCTCCTCCCACGGCACGTACAGGGCGCGGCCGACGGGGTGCAGGAACAGATAGCGCGTGATGTTGCGCTGCTCCGGCGGCCAGTCCCACAGGCCGGGCATCAGACGGCGGCCGCCCGGGTTCGCCGCGAGCACGTAGTTGAAGCGGCTGACCACGTAGGACGGCGCGGGCCGCAGCGTCTCCAGGAGTTGCAGCACCGAGTCGCGGACCGTGTCGTCCGCGGTGGGGCGCGGCTCGGTGAACCGGCCCGAGGCCAGCTCCGCCAGCTCGTGCAGCCGCAGGTGGGCGTCCGCGCACAGCCGCAGGGCGCCCGCGATGGCGTCGATCACCGCGCCGGACGGGTTCGTCTCGCGGCCCCGCTCCAGGCGGGTGTAGTAGTCGACGCTGACCCCGGCGAGCGTCGCCAGCTCCTCGCGGCGCAGCCCCGGGGTGCGGCGCAGCCCGGTCCCTGCGGGCAGGCCCACGTCGGCCGGGCTGACCAGGGCGCGGCGGGCCCGCAGATAGCGGCCCAGCTCGGTCCCCGCAGCGGCGGCCGGGGCCGGGTCGGGGGCCCGGCCTGCGGACGCGGGCGTGGGGGACGACGTACGCGTACCGGTCGCGGTGCCCGTGTGCGCGCTCGTGCCGGTGCCGGTGCCGGTGCCGGTGCCGG
>NZ_WWIA01001038.1 GCF_009870065.1 Streptomyces sp. SID5785
CGCGGGGAACTGCGCGAGAAGCCCCACCGGCCGACAGCGGCGGCGACGAAACGGGCGGAGCCACGGCGGTGAAGGGGCCCGGGCCCACACATACCCCCGTTGTCAGCGGAGGCGATTACGCTCGGCGCATGGCTGCCAACACGACCCCCGAGACCCCCCTGCCGGTGGGGCAGGTCTCCCGGCTGATCGGCGGATGGATCGACCGGCTCGGCGCGATCTGGGTCGAGGGGCAGATCACCCAGCTGTCCCGCCGCCCGGGCGCGGGCGTCGTGTTCCTGACGCTGCGCGACCCGTCGCACGACATCTCGGTGTCGGTGACGTGCTTCCGCCAGGTGTTCGACGCGGTCGCGGACGTGGTCCGGGAGGGCTCGCGCGTCGTCGTGCACGCGAAGCCGGAGTGGTACGCCCCGCGCGGGCAGCTGTCGCTGCGGGCCGCGGAGATCCGCCCCGTGGGCGTCGGCGAGCTGCTGGCCCGGCTGGAGCAGCTGAAGCGGTCGCTGACCGCGGAGGGCCTGTTCGCGGCGGACCGCAAGAGGCCGCTGCCGTTCCTGCCGCAGCTGATCGGCCTGGTCTGCGGCCGCGCCTCCGCGGCCGAGCGTGACGTGCTGGAGAACGCGCGGCACCGCTGGCCCGCGGTCCGCTTCGAGGTGCGGAACGTGCCGGTGCAGGGCGTGCACGCGGTGCCCCAGGTCGTGCAGGCGGTCAAGGAGCTGGACGCGCTCGACGCGGTGGACGTGATCGTCGTGGCGCGTGGCGGCGGCAGCGTGGAGGACCTGCTGCCGTTCTCGGACGAGCAGCTGATCCGGGCGGTGTCCGCGTGCCGCACGCCGGTGGTGTCGGCGATCGGCCACGAGCCGGACACCCCGCTGCTCGACCTGGTGGCGGACCTGCGCGCGTCCACGCCGACGGACGCCGCGAAGAAGGTCGTCCCGGACGTGGGCGAGGAGTACGAGCGGGTGCGGTGGCTGCGGGACCGGGCCCGGCGCTCGGTGGAGGCGTATCTGGACCGGGAGGAGCGGGGGCTCGCGGCCGCGCTCGCCCGCCCGTCGATAGAGGATCCGCACCGCATGATCGACACCCGGGAGGAGCAGGTCGCGGCGCTGACCGAGCGCGCTCGCCGCACGCTCGGCCATCTCCTCGACCGGGCGGAGTCGGAGCTGACGCACACGCACGCGCGTGTGGTGGCGCTCTCCCCCGCGGCGACCCTGAAGCGCGGGTACGCGGTGTTGCAGCGACCGGACGGTCACGTGGTGCGGGCTCCCGGGGACACGGCCCCCGGCGAGGAGCTGCGCGCCCGGGTCGCGGAGGGCGAGTTCACCGTGCAGGTCACGGACACGGACACGGGCACAGCCCCCGCAGGCGTAGCCACGGGCACGGACACCGGCACCGGCACGGAAGTCATCGAGAACGAGCACGAGAACGAGCACGAGGCGTGAGGACGGACATCAGCATGACGACGAAGGCGGCCGACGAGGCGCTCGGCTACGAGCAGGCGCGGGACGAGCTCATCGAGGTGGTGCGGCGCCTGGAGGCGGGCGGCACCTCGCTGGAGGAGTCGCTCGCGCTGTGGGAGCGCGGCGAGGAGCTGGCGAAGGTGTGCCGGCGCTGGCTCGACGGCGCGCGGGCCCGGCTGGACGCGGCCCTGGCCGACGAGAGCGGACCGGAGGCCGGGGCGGCGGACGAGGACGCACCCGAGGACTGACGACCGGGCTCCGGCTCCGACTCCGGCTCGGGCCCCGCTCCGGCCGCAGCCCACCCCCTCCACCTGCAACGATTCCGCGGTGAGCCCTGTGAACAGGACCACACCCGATTTTGTTGAAAGTTGAACCTCATGGGGCGTACTGTCGTGCCCATCGGCCGATCCGGACGGATCGGATCACTTGGCCGGACCGCTCGCACCGAAGGTTGATCGATGTCTCTCGTTCTTGACCCCGCCGCCCAGGACCTGCTCTTCCGCGAGGCCCGCACCGCGAACACGTTCACCGACGAGCCGGTGACCGACGAGCAGGTGCAGGCCATCTACGACCTGGTCAAGTTCGGCCCGACCGCCTTCAACCAGTCGCCGCTGCGCGTCACCCTGGTCCGCTCCCCCGAGGCCCGCGAGCGCCTGGTGCGGCACATGGCCGAGGGTAACCAGCCCAAGACCGCCGCCGCCCCGCTGGTCGCGATCCTCTCCGCGGACAACGAGTTCCACGAGGAGCTGCCGCAGCTGCTCCCGCACGCCCCGCAGATCAAGGACATGTTCTTCTCGGAGCGCCCGGTCCGCGAGAACGCCGCCGCGCTGAACGCCGCGCTGCAGGCCGCCTACTTCATCATCGGCGTGCGCGCCGCCGGTCTGGCCGCGGGCCCGATGACCGGCCTCGACTTCGCGGGCGTCCAGAAGGAGTTCCTGGACGACGACCACGCCCCGCTGATGGTGGTCAACATCGGCAAGCCGGGCGAGGACGCCTGGTTCCCGCGCTCCCCGCGCCTCGCGTTCGACCAGGTCATCACCACGGTCTGAGCCGGCCCCGTACGCACACAGAGGCGCCCCCGGAGGATGCTCCGGGGGCGCCTTCACGTGCGTACGGTCCGCTCTACGTGCGTACAGTCCGCTCTACGTGCGTCCGGTCGGCCGGGGCGGTGCGCTCAGGCGGTCCGGTCCTGCTTCATCTCCAGGGACCGGGCCATCTTCGTCAGGCCGCCGAAGCCCGCCGTCCCGGTGACGACCGTCGTGGAGCCGTCGGCCCGCAGGACCAGGGCGTCGTACTTCGCACCCTTGTAGCGCTGCCAGGTCCGGTCGCCGATGCGCTCGGTGGCCTTCGTCTCCTCGGCGCCCTCGCTCGCGCTGTCGATGAACTCGGCGGGCTTCGCCGTCGACTGCTTGACCGCGACGTACTGGCCGTCGGGGTCGAGGAAACCGAGGTGCCAGGACTCGTTCGCCGCACCGTCGTACCGCACCGACGTGGGCTTCCAGTCCTTGGCGAGACCGGTGGGGGCGGCGACCGGGTACGAGGCCGCGCGGCGCGCCGTCAGGAGCTCGACGCTGTAGTCCACCCGCTTGACCGACGACTGCTTCGTGTCGTCGTGCGGGATGAACACGTAGGCGGTTCCGGCCGCCACGACGCAGACGCCGAGCGAGAGAACCAGGCTGCCGACCGTCTTCTTGCCATTTCTTCCTGCCACGCGCCCCATCGTCGCAGGTCGCCGGACGATCTCCGTCAGGAGGTCCGGAACGGTGCGTTCCGGCACGCGGCGAGCCGCTCATCCGTGGGGCGGTCTGCTCAGATTGTCGGACTGGCGATAGAGTCGGGGCCGTCAACCCTCATCCGGCCGTCGTCGTATCCCGGTGAAACGCCCAAAAAGCCGGAACAGAAAGGTGCGTCTCGATGACCGAGCATCACCAGCTCCCGTCCGAACTCGAGGTCCCCTCCGAGGCCCCGGACCGCAACCTCGCCCTGGAGCTCGTCCGGGTCACCGAGGCGGCCGCCATGGCCGCCGGCCGCTGGGTCGGCCGCGGTGACAAGAACGGGGCGGACGGCGCGGCCGTGCGGGCCATGCGCGCCCTCGTCTCGACCGTGTCCATGAACGGCGTGGTCGTCATCGGCGAGGGCGAGAAGGACGAAGCGCCGATGCTGTTCAACGGCGAGCGGATCGGGGACGGGACGGGCGCCGAGTGCGACATCGCCGTCGACCCGATCGACGGCACGAGCCTGTGCGCGAAGGGCATGCCCAACGCGATCGCCGTGCTGGCCGCCGCCGACCGCGGGACCATGTTCGACCCGTCGGCCGTGTTCTACATGGACAAGCTGGTGACCGGCCCCGAGGCCGCCGACTACGTGGACATCAACGCGCCGGTGTCGGTGAACATCCGCCGGGTCGCCAAGGCGAAGGGCGTCACGCCGCAGGACGTCACCGTGGTCATCCTGGACCGGCCGCGCCACGAGGGCATCATCAAGGAGATCCGGGAGACCGGCGCCCGGATCAAGCTGATCTCGGACGGCGACGTGGCCGGGTCGATCCTCGCCGTGCGCGAGGACAGCGGCGTCGACCTGCTGCTCGGCATCGGCGGCACCCCCGAGGGCATCATCTCGGCCTGCGCCATCAAGTGCCTGGGCGGCGTGATCCAGGGCAAGCTGTGGCCCAAGGACGACGCGGAGCGGCAGAAGGCGCTGGACGCCGGGCACGACCTGGACCGCGTCCTGTCGACGAACGACCTGGTCTCCGGGGAGAACGTGTTCTTCGTCGCGACCGGCATCACCGACGGCGAGCTGCTGCGCGGGGTGCGCTACCGCTCGCAGACCGCCACCACCTCGTCCCTGGTGATGCGCTCGAAGTCGGGCACGATCCGGCAGATCGACTCCACGCACCGGCTGCGCAAGCTGCGGGCGTACAGCGCGATCGACTTCGAGAACGCGAAGTAGCAAGGCCGCCCGGCGGACCCCGGGCGGACACGGCAGCCGACAGGGCGCCCCGCGATGCGGGGCGCCCTGTCGGTGCGTGTGCGTGTGCAGTGCGTGTGCGTGGATGTGGGGGGCCGGGGTCGTCAGCCGGCCGCCGCCACGGTCCTGGCCGTCTGCTTGAGCTCCATCTCGCGGCGGCGGCGCCGGGCGAGCACGACCCGGCGCTCGGCCGCGGTGAGCCCGCCCCACACCCCGTAGGGCTCGGGCTGGAGCAGCGCGTGCTCGCGGCACTCGACCATCACCGGGCAGCGGGCGCAGACCCGCTTGGCGGCGTCCTCGCGGGACAGCCGGGCCGCGGTGGGCTCCTTGGACGGCGCGAAGAACAGGCCCGCCTCGTCGCGCCTGCACACGGCCTCCGTGTGCCAGGGCTCGTCCTGGTCCCGGTCCCTGACGGGCACGCGCTGGCTGGGAACGGCGGCGACCTGCAGGGACTGGCGCGGCGGATGCAGCACGGTCTACTCCTGACGACGGCTTACGACGGCTTGCGCGAGCGTGAGGCGATGCAGCAAGCTCTACCCGCTGTGTCGGCGCCTATGCACTGAGTTCCGAAGCACGGAAGTTCCCCAGCGCACACGGGAGTTCGGGCCGGGCCGGCCGGGACGCGCGGGTCAGTCGAGGTGTTTGCGCAGGTGCCGGGAGACGGAGCGGCCCACGTACTTGTGGAGATCCGCGACGAGCTTGCCGCGCTTCGGCTTCGCCTCGATGTTGCCGAGGACGGCGACGCCGTCGATGTGGACGACGGGCGCGTCGGAGTCCACCGCCTCCAGCGTGTCGACCTCGAAGTTGCCGAGGACGCCGCCGCCGCTGCCGTGGAGCGTCACGTTCTCCGGGACGCGGATCTCCACGTTGCCGAAGACCGAGACGGCCTTGATGTAGACCTGCCGGTGCTCGAAGATCGCCTCGCTCAGGTCGATCTCGATGTTCCCGAAGACCGCGTACGCGTGCGTGCGGCGGCCCACGCGCCAGCGGCCCTTGCGGGTGGTGGCGCTGAACACCGCCACCAGGTTCTCCTCCGGGACCGGCGGCAGCGGGTCGGGCTGCACCGGGCCCGCGGCCCGGGCCGCGTCCGGGCGGGCCGTGTGGGCGCCCGGCAGGTCCCGCACGAGCGGCTCGAGATCGCCCACGGTCTTGGCCCGGTAGACCCCGTCGATCCGCTCCGCGTGCTCGTCCGCGTCGAGGCGGCCCTCGGCGAGCGCCTCGCGCAGGATGTCGGCGATCCGGTCGCGGTCGGCGTCGGACGCGCGCAGGTCGGCGGGCTCGGCCGCGGGCGTGCTCTGCTGGGGGCGCTTTTGAAGGTCCACGACAGCAGCGTACCCAAACGCGATAGATCGCGACTAGAGGGTGCGAGGCACAAGGCGACAGCGGGGCGGTGCGAACTGAGCCTTACCTCACAGGCCGGGCCGCGTCACCAGGTTCTACGCTGGTTGCCGCTGCCAACGGATGCCAGCTGCTGTCTGTCGAGTGAGGAATGGGCGAGATGCCTGAGTTCGCGTACACCGATCTGCTCCCCCAGGGCGAGGACACCACCCCGTACCGCCTGGTCACCGCGGAGGGTGTCACCACCGCCGAGGGGCCGGACGGCCGTACGTTCCTGAAGGTCGAGCCGGAGGCGCTGCGCAAGCTCGCCGAAGAGGCGATCCACGACATCCAGCACTACCTGCGCCCGGCCCACCTCGCGCAGCTGCGCCGCATCGTCGACGACCCCGAGGCGTCGGGCAACGACAAGTTCGTGGCGCTCGACCTGCTGAAGAACGCGAACATCGCGGCGGCGGGCGTGCTCCCGATGTGCCAGGACACCGGCACGGCGATCGTCATGGGCAAGCGCGGGCAGAACGTGCTGACCGAGGGCGAGGACGAGAAGGCCCTCTCCAAGGGCATCTTCGACGCCTACCAGAACCTCAACCTGCGCTACTCGCAGATGGCCCCGCTGACCATGTGGGACGAGAAGAACACCGGCTCCAACCTCCCCGCGCAGATCGAGCTGTACGCGACGGACGGCGGCGCCTACAAGTTCCTCTTCATGGCCAAGGGCGGCGGCTCGGCCAACAAGTCGTTCCTCTACCAGGAGACGAAGGCCGTCCTGAACGAGGCCTCCATGATGACGTTCCTGGAGGAGAAGATCCGTTCGCTCGGTACGGCCGCCTGCCCGCCGTACCACCTCGCGATCGTCGTCGGCGGCACCTCCGCCGAGTTCGCCCTGAAGACCGCGAAGTACGCCTCCGCGCACTACCTGGACGAGATCCCCGCCGAGGGCTCCGCCCTCGGACACGGCTTCCGCGACAAGGAGCTGGAGGAGAAGGTCTTCGAGCTCACGCAGAAGATCGGCATCGGCGCGCAGTTCGGCGGCAAGTACTTCTGCCACGACGTGCGCGTGGTGCGCCTGCCGCGGCACGGGGCGTCCTGCCCGGTCGCCATCGCCGTGTCCTGCTCGGCGGACCGCCAGGCCACCGCGAAGATCACCGCCGAGGGCGTCTTCCTGGAGCAGCTGGAGACGGACCCGGCGCGTTTCCTGCCCGAGACGACCGACGAGCACCTGGACGACGGCGACGTCGTGAGCATCGACCTGAACCAGCCGATGGACGCGATCCTCGCCGAGCTCACCCGGCACCCGGTCAAGACCCGGCTCTCGCTGACCGGCCCGCTGGTCGTCGCCCGCGACATCGCGCACGCGAAGATCAAGGAGCGGCTCGACGCGGGCGAGGAGATGCCGCAGTACCTGAAGGACCACCCGGTGTACTACGCGGGCCCGGCGAAGACCCCCGAGGGGTACGCGTCCGGCTCCTTCGGCCCGACGACCGCCGGACGCATGGACAGCTACGTCGAGCAGTTCCAGGCGGCGGGCGGCTCCAAGGTGATGCTCGCCAAGGGCAACCGCTCCCAGCAGGTCACCGACGCGTGTGACGCGCACGGCGGCTTCTACCTGGGCTCGATCGGCGGCCCGGCCGCGCGCCTCGCGCAGGACTGCATCAAGAAGGTCGAGGTCGTCGAGTACGAGGAGCTCGGCATGGAGGCGGTCTGGAGGATCGAGGTCGAGGACTTCCCGGCGTTCGTCGTCGTCGACGACAAGGGCAACGACTTCTTCCAGAATCCGGCGCCCGAGCCGACGTTCACGCACATCCCGGTGCGCGGCCCCGGTCTCGGCTGACCACGGTGCGCGTACCCGCCGGACGGGCCCGATTTCCGGGCCCCTCCGGCGTTGCGCCGGGAACACCGGCGGCCGGTCCTCTGCTGTACGGAGTATGAGCGACTACCGCATCGAGCACGATTCCATGGGCGAGGTCCGGGTGCCCGCCGACGCCAAGTGGCGGGCGCAGACGCAGCGCGCCGTGGAGAACTTCCCGGTCTCCGGGCAGCGCCTGGAGCGCGCCCACATCGAGGCGCTGGCCCGGATCAAGGCCGCGGCGGCGAAGGTCAACGCGGATCTCGGCGTCCTCGACGCGGACGTGGCCGGCGCCATCGCGGACGCCGCCGCCGAGGTCGCCTCGGGCCGCTGGGACGACCAGTTCCCCGTCGACGTCTTCCAGACGGGGTCCGGCACGTCGTCCAACATGAACACGAACGAGGTCCTGGCCACCCTCGCCACCGAGCGCCTGGGCCGCGACGTGCACCCCAACGACCACGTCAACGCGTCGCAGTCGTCGAACGACGTGTTCCCCTCCTCGATCCACATCGCCGCGACCGCCGCCGTCACCCACGACCTGATCCCGGCGCTCGACCATCTGGCCGCCGCCCTGGAGCGCAAGGCCGCCGAGTTCGCCGACGTCGTCAAGGCGGGCCGTACCCATCTGATGGACGCGACGCCGGTGACGCTCGGCCAGGAGTTCGGCGGCTACGCGGCGCAGGTCCGCTACGGCGTCGAGCGGCTGCGCTCCTCGCTGCCGCGGCTCGCCGAACTGCCGCTCGGCGGCACGGCCGTGGGCACCGGGATCAACACGCCGCCCGGGTTCTCGGCCGCCGTCATCGCCGAGGTCGCCCGCACCACCGGGCTGCCGCTCACCGAGGCCCGTGACCACTTCGAGGCGCAGGGCGCGCGCGACGGCATCGTGGAGACCAGTGGCCAGCTGCGCACCATCGCGGTCGGCCTCACCAAGATCGCCAACGATCTGCGCTGGGCCGCGTCGGGCCCGCGCACCGGACTGGCCGAGATCAGCCTGCCGGACCTCCAGCCGGGCTCGTCGATCATGCCGGGGAAGGTGAATCCGGTCATTCCCGAGGCGACGCTGATGGTCGCCGCGCAGGTGATCGGCAACGACGCGACGGTCGCCACGGCGGGCGCCGCGGGCAACTTCGAGCTGAACGTGATGCTCCCCGTCATCGGCAAGAACGTGCTGGAGTCGGTCCGCCTCCTCGCCAACGTCACGCGGCTGCTCGCCGACCGCACCGTCGACGGCATCACCGCCCACCGCGAGCGGGCCCGCGAGTACGCCGAGTCCTCGCCCTCCGTGGTCACGCCGCTGAACAAGTACATCGGCTACGAGGAGGCCGCGAAGGTCGCCAAGACGTCGCTGGCGCAGCGCAGGACGATCCGCGAGGTCGTGCTGGAGGGCGGGTACGTGGAGCGCGGCGACCTGACCGTCGAGCAGCTCGACGAGGCGTTGGACGTCCTGCGGATGACCCGCCCCTGACCGGGCGGCGACGGGCGTCCGACGCGGTGACGTGATCGTGACGCCTGCCGCAGCGTCCTGTGCCCCGGGCACCTAATATCTGCCCATGAACGACGACGGCCGGACGGACACGGGGCGCTGGGCGCCCGGAGAGCGGATCCTGTGGCGCTATCGCGCCAACGGCGGGGACGGCTTCCACATCTGCCGCCCGGTCACCGTCGTGGAGGACTCGGCCGAGCTCCTCGCGGTGTGGCTGGCGCCCGGCACGGAGTGCGTGAAGCCGGTCCTGGCGGACGGCACGCCGCTGCACCGCGAGCCGCTCGCCACCCGCTACACGAAGCCGCGCCGGCTGGAGCGCGACCGGTGGCTCGGCACCGGCGTGCTCAAGCTGGCCCGGCCGGACGAACCGTGGTCGGTGTGGCTGTTCTGGGAGCAGGGCTGGCGCTTCCGCAACTGGTACGTGAACCTGGAGCAGCCCCGCACCCGCTGGTCGGGCGGGGTCGACTCCGAGGACCACTACCTGGACCTGTCGGTGTACCCGGACCGCAGCTGGCGCTGGCACGACGAGGACGAGTTCGCGCAGGCGCGCGCGGTCGGCCTGATGAGCGCGGAACAGGCCGCGTCCGTACGGGAGGCGGGGCGCCGCGCGGTCGGCGTCATCGAGGCGTGGGGGCGTCCGTTCCCGGACGACTGGCCCGCCTGGCGGCCCGATCCGGCGTGGCCGGTTCCCGCCCTTCCGGCGGACTGGGACCGTACGCCCGCGCACGTGTCGTCATGAGACCCTTGATGCGCCCCCGGGGAGGAAACGTAGGATCGTCCTCCGCAAGAGCGCGGCGCGGCACGGGGAGCGGTACGGGGAGCACCTTCGACGGCAACTCCTCCTGTGCGCGGCAGGTCTGACACGATGTCGACGAGGTCATCGAGGGGCGGCGGGACCGTGGGTGCGAGCAGTGGAGCGGGCGAGGGGTACACGGGGGGCGCGACCGACCGGTCGGGCCAGGCCGCGGCGTTCGACGCGATCGGCGGCCGGTACGACGAGGCGTTCCCGCACAAGGACGGCCAACTGGCCGCGGTGGAGCGGTTGCTGACCCGTCTCGAGCCCGGGGCCCGGGTCCTGGACGTGGGCTGCGGCACCGGGGTGCCGACCGCCCGCCAGCTGGTGGACGCGGGACACGCGGTGGTCGGGGTCGACCTGTCCGAGGGCATGCTGGACCTGGCCCGCAAGCAGGTGCCGAAGGCCGAGTTCCGGCAGGCCGACCTGACGACGCTCACCGCCGAAGGCCCGGACGCGCTCGGCCCGTTCGACGGCGTCACCTGCTTCTTCACCCTGCTCATGCTGCCGCGGGCCGAGATCCCCGGCGCGCTGCGGCTGCTGCGCTCGCTGCTGCGGCCCGGCGGACGGCTCGCCCTGTCCATGGTCGAGGCGGACCTGGACGACACCGAGATCCCGTTCCTCGGTCATACCATCCGGGTTTCCGGGTATCTGCGGGACGAGCTGCACCAGATCGTGCGGGACGCGGGCTTCGAGATCACCGGGGAGGAGACGTACGCGTACGCTCCCGCGAGCACCGACGCCCCACCCGAGCACCAGCTGTTCATCGACTGCCGGCGCACCGGCGAGTAGTACGGCGCGCAGCCCCGGACGGACGGATTCGACACGCGTGACGGAGCACTCAGCCTCTTACCCAGGCTCGCCCGAAGGCCGCCACGGACCAGCGGCCCGCCCCGCCGATCCCCGCGGGGCGCTGCGGCATGCCCCGCAGGCCTCCGCGGCCCCCGGCGGTTTACCGGAGCCGCCGCGCCGGGCCGCCGCGTCCCCCGCCGCCTCCTCGCCCGCCTCGTCCTCGGCGTCGGCCGACGCCGAGCACACGCAGTCGCGCTCGCCGTCGCCGGA
>NZ_WWIA01001039.1 GCF_009870065.1 Streptomyces sp. SID5785
CTGCTGCTGCCCTGCGTCGAGATCACGGACGTGCCGCGCCACCGCTGGCGCGGGTTCATGCTCGACGTGGCCCGGCACTTCCAGCCGGTCTCCCTGCTGCGCCGCTACGTCGAGCTGCTCGCCCTGCACAAGATCAACGTGCTGCAGCTGCACCTCACCGACGACCAGGGCTGGCGGCTCCCCGTCCCCGGCTACCCGCGGCTCACGGAAGTCGGCGGCCGGCGCGCCGAGTCGATGGTCGGCCCCGCGGGGTCGACGGTCTTCGACGGGGTCCCGCACGAAGGGGCGTACACCCGGCGGGAGCTGACGGATCTGGTCGCCCACGCCGCGGCGCACGGCGTGACCGTCGTGCCGGAGATCGAACTGCCGGGCCACGCGCGGGCGGCGATCGCCGCCT
Source organism: Streptomyces sp. SID5785 (assembly GCF_009870065.1). Taxonomy (GTDB): domain Bacteria; phylum Actinomycetota; class Actinomycetes; order Streptomycetales; family Streptomycetaceae; genus Streptomyces. The sequence continues at coordinate 398 of NZ_WWIA01001039.1, forward strand.
ACCCGGAACTCGGCACGGTGCCCGGCCGCCCGGTCGACGTGTGGACCCGCTGGGGCGTGTGCGACACGGTCCTCGGCGTGCACGAACCGGTGTTCGCCTTCTGCCGTGCCGTCCTCGACGAGGTCCTCGACATCTTCCCCGCACAGCACGTGCACATCGGCGGGGACGAGTGCCCGACGACCGAGTGGGCGGCGAGCCCGGCGGCGCGGGCGCGGGCCGCCGCCGAGGGCCTCGCGGACACGGACGCGCTGCACGGCTGGTTCCTGCGGCGCGTCGGCGAACAGCTCCTGGAGCACGGGCGCACCCCGGTGGCCTGGGCGGAGACGGGCGAGGGGCTGCCGCCCGAGTTCACCGTCATGACCTGGCGCGAGCCGGAGCACACCCGTATCGCCCTGAAGCGCGGCCACCGGGTGATCAGCGCCCAGCATCGCGCCGCCTATCTGGACTACGCCCAGACCGGCTCCCCGGACGAACCGCCCGCCCAGCCGGGCGCCGTGGTCGACCTCCCGGCCGTGCACGGACACGCACCGCCGTCGGAGCCGGGCGCACCCGGCGAACTCATCGGCATGCAGGCGCAGTTGTGGTCCGAGTTCGCCGTCACCCCCGCGCAGGTGGACCGCCTCGTCTTCCCCCGGCTCTGCGCGTTCGCCGACCGTGCCTGGCACGGCTCCCCGTCCTGGTCCGGCTTCCAGGGCCGGCTCGTCGCACACTCCGCCCGGCTCGCCGCACTCGGTGTGCGGCACGGACCGCTCCACCCGCATGTGACCGCCCCCCACCGTTCCGGAAAGGAACCGTCATGAGAAGGACCCGCACACGTTCGTTCGGCAGGACCCTCACCTGCGCCGTCGCCGTCGTGCTCGGCTGCGCCGGGCTCACGGCGCTGCCCGCGAGCGCCGACACCGCGGCCGACGGCCTCACGGTCCAGTACCACACCGGCTCGACCGGCACCGACCAGGCCGAGCCCTGGCTGAAGGTCACGAACACGTCCGACGCGTCGATCAGTCTGAGCGACGTCAAACTCCGCTACTACTTCTCGTCCGACGGCGGGGCGAGCTACCGCTTCGCCTGCTCGTGGGCGGTGAAGGGCTGCGGCAACATCACCGGCACCTTCGGCACGCTCGACCACCCGACGGCCGACGCCGACCGGTACCTGGAGATCGGGTTCACGTCCGGCGCGGGCTCGCTCGCGCCCGGCGCCGACACGGGCGATCTCCAGCTCCGCTTCCACCGCTCCGACTGGCAGCCGCTGGACCAGAGCGACGACTACTCGTTCGGCGCCACGCAGGCCTCGTTCGCGAACTGGTCGAAGGTCACCGCGCAGCTCGACGGCTCGGTCGTCTGGGGCTCCGCACCCGAGGGCAACGACCCGACCGACCCCACGGACCCGCCCACCGACCCGCCGGGTGACGGCGCGACCCTCTTCGACGACTTCGACTACGCGGCGTACGACGACCCGAAGATCTCGGCGAACGGCTGGAGCGTCCGCTCCAACTCCGGTGGCCCCGGCGTGCCCGGGGCCACCTGGGCCCCCGAGAACGTGACGTTCTCCGCGGCGGGCGGCAACTCGGTGATGAACCTGGCGACGTCCACCTCGGGCACCGGAGAGAGCACGAAGCAGACCGAAGTGCTCACCAAGGCCCTGAAGTTCAAGAACGGCACGTACGCGGCGCGGGTCAGGTTCAGCGACGCTCCCCGCAGTGGCGGGCCCGACGGGGACCACCTCGTGCAGACGTTCTTCACCATCAACGACCTCAAGGCCCCGATGGCGGACGACTACTCCGAGTACGACTTCGAGTACCTCCCCAACGGCGGCTGGGGCGAGGCGTCGAACATCCTGTACACGACGTCGTGGGAGACCTACAACCCCGACCCGTGGCAGGCCGTCAACCAGCACACGGAGGGCCGACAGAGCTACGACGGCTGGCACGACCTGGTGCTGACCATCGACGACAGCACCATCCGCTACTACATCGACGGCACGCTGTTCGGCACGCACGACGCCCAGTACCTCCCCGAGCGGCCGATGTCGATCAACTTCAACCAGTGGCTGATCGACTTCGGCGGCCAGTCCAGCACGAGCCCCCGGACGTACGACCAGCAGGTCGACTACGTCCTGCACGTCAAGGACCAGGTGCTGACCCCGGCGCAGGTGGCGGACAGGGTCTCCGCCTACCGCACGGCGGGCACGTCCTTCGAGGACAGCGTGCCCGGCGCCTGACCGCCCCGTCCGGAGTCCGCGCGCGTGGCCGCGCGGACTCCCCGGTGTGACGGAAGGCGACCCGATGGGGTACGACATCACCCGTGACCGAACTGCCCGAGCCCGCCGTGATGCGCGCGTTCATCGCCCTCGCCCCGACCGACGCCGCGAAGGACGAGCTGGCGCACGCCCTGCGCCCGGCCTACGCCGCCTTCCCCGACCTGCGGTGGAACCGCATCGAGGACTGGCACATCACCCTGGCCTTCCTCGGTGAGCTGCCGGTGTCCACCGTGCACGGTCTGCGCCGTCCGCTCGCCGCCCTGGCGGCCGTGCGGCCCTCCCTCGAACTGGGCCTGCGCGGCGGCGGCCACTTCGACGAGCGCGTGCTCTGGAGCGGCGTCGACGGCGACCTGGCGGGCCTGCACACGCTGGCCGACGCCGTCCGTGGCCAGGTCACCGCCGCCGGGATCACCGTCCCGTGGCGCCCTCTGCGCCCCCACCTGACCCTGGCCCGCGCCCGCCGCTACGACACCGCGTCAGTCCCCAAGGCCGCGGCGGGCCTGGACGACTTCACCGGCACCCCCTGGCGCACCGCCCGCCTCCATCTGGTCGGCAGCACCACCGGGCCCGACGCGGGGCCGCGCCGTTACGGGGACATCGAGGCGTGGGAGCTGGCCGGGAGCGGGTGAGCAGGGGTGCCCGGTGCCAGCGCCGACGGCACGGAGCGCAGGGCCTCGTGCCACACCTGTGCCATCTTGTCGTGGCCCGAGCGGCTGGGGTGCACCCCGTCGGCGAGGTCCGCCGGGGTCAGCGCGTCGTGCATCGGCACCAGGTGCACACGCGGCCCGGCTGCGGCCACGACATCGGGAAGTGCCCTGTTGTAGGCCGCGATGCGCCGGGCGCGGGCGGCTGTGGGCTGGGGCGGGATCGTGGCGACGAACACCTCGCCGTCCGGGAGCGCCTGCCGCACATGAGCCAGCAGCCGGGCGAGGCGGGCGGGTGCCTGAGCGGTGTCGTAGTTCTGGTTCATGTCGTTGGTGCCGATCAGCAGCAGCACGGTGTGCGGGACGCAGTCGCGCAGCCAGCCGTGGACGTGGGCGTCCACCTGGTCGACACGCCATCCGGTGTGGCCCTCGTGGCGGCGTGTGACCAGGGACCGCGGGCCGTTGGCGAGGGAGCCGACGAACTCGACGGCATGGCCGTCGGCCGACAGCAGCCGCCGGAGGCGGACGCGATAGCCGCCCGGGTAGGCCCGGTGCCCGTCGGTGATGGAGTCGCCCAGCGGCATGATGCGGACGCGCCCGGCGGGTGCGGCGTCCTGGTCGGTCGGGTGGTTCGGCGCGGTCATGGTGGCTCCCTGCGCGCTCGTGCGGTCGAAGGCCGTGGACGGAGGGCGTCGGGTCTCCTCCGCCCACGGCGGCTCGCTCAGACCTGGGGCGGGATCGGCACCGTCGGGGTGATGCCGGTCGAGCCGTTGATCATCTTGGTCGCGGCGCCTGCCAGGCGCAGGTAGAAGTCGGACGAGACGCTGGTGCCGTCGGCGTCCAGGGTGAGGAAGTACTGGTCGCCCGGGATCATCGAGCGGTCCGCCGCCGCGGGTGCGATCGCGGTGGCCTCGTCGTACTCGTCGAACATCGCGACGAACGCCGACCGGGTGCCGCACCGGGCGACCGCCACGGCCTGCTGCCACATGAAGTCGCCCGCCCTGCGGGGAATCTCGTTGCGCGGCGAGCCCTCCTTCCAGTTGGACCAGGCGAACCCGGGATAGATCACCGGCTGGTACGCCTGGCCGTTGGCCCGCAGCCGGGCCATGTCGTCGTCGAACTGCTGCTGGTCGACGGACGGATTACCGACGTTCCACGGCGACACCATGTCCAGGGCCGCGTAGACGGGGCCGAAGCCCGGCTTGGCATTGGCGTCGGTGCGCCACCCCCGGGGGACGCCCCCGATGACGTAGGCGCCCTGGCTCTTGAACCAGTTGACGAGTTCCAGACTGCTCTGGACGGTCCCCGGACGATTGGTGAAGCCGAGGCCCCACAGGTGCACGACGGGCTTGCCGCCCTCGTGCGTGTACGCCGGCGAGTCGGGCAGGTGCAGCGAGCCCTTGATGGTGTCGGTCCAGTCCTTCTGGAGCGTGGACACCAGGTTCGTGTCGTCGAGGCCGCTGATGTCGTACTCGACGTAGAAGCCGCGGCCGTACTTCTGCGCCGCGTCCCGGGCCTTGCCGTGGATGTCGTTGCGCTGCCGGTAGCGCGGCTGGTCGACCGCGCGCACGTCGCTGCCGAACCGCTGCAGGGCCGCGCCGTCGATCCCGTGCTGCTGCATCCAGTGGAAGTGCTGGTCGATGACAGCCGTGGAGTACGAGCTGAACAGGGTGGCGGGGCTGCCGTTGCCCAGCGCCGCGTAGCCGGTCCGGAAGAGGGAGTCTGCGGGGTACACCGACGTGTCCGGATAGAGCTCGAAGGTCTGGTTGCCGGGGGAGGGTGTCGTGCCCGCAGCCCAGTGCGTCCAGGCGTTGACCGGGGAGCCGTCGCCGGCCGCGGCGAACCAGCCCTGGTACCCGACGTACACCTTTCCCTGCACCGCGTCGGCCGCGGCGAAGCGCCGCCGCTTCTTGGGGGCGGGGTCCTCGTCCGCGGCCCGCGTGGTCCGCGCGGTCTGCGCGTCGGCCGACGTGAGACCGCCGACGCCGGCCCAGGCCGCGGCGCCTGCCGCGCCCAGGGCACCGGCGCCGCGCAGGAACCTTCGCCGGTCGTGGGAGTGTTCAGCCATGTCAGCTCCTTGCTCGGGATGGTCCGGACGGTCGGCTCCGTGTGGTGCTCCGCAGGGGTTCGAGGGAGCCGGGGACGGCGCGCAGCGCCTCGTACCAGACGGCGGCCATCTTTGCGTAGCCGGCCTGCGTCGGGTGGATGCCGTCGGCGAGATCCGCCGTGGTCAGGGCGTCGTACATCGCCACGAGGTGCGTCTGCGGCCCCTTGGCGGCCACGACCTGCGGGATCGCCGCGTTGTACGCCCTGACTCTGCTCTCCAGCGTGGCGTTGGACTGCGGAGGGACGGTGGCGACGAGGAGTTCGCAGCGCGGAGCCGCTGCCCGGATGTGGTCGATGAGCCGCGCCAGGCGGTCCGGCGCGTGCGCGATGTCGTGGTTCTGGTTGAGGTCGTTGGTGCCGATGAGCAGGAGGACGGTGCGCGGGTCCGCCGGTGGGAACCAGGCGTCGATGTTCGCGTCCAACTGGTCGATGCGCCAGCCGGAGTGCCCTTCGTGGTCGTGATCCCCCAGCTCGGCCGGGCCGTTGGACTGCGAGCCGACGAAGTCCACGGTGTGGCCGTCGGCGGTCAGTCGCTGCCACAGGCCCACCCGGTACCCGCCGGGGTACGGGGTGAATCCGTCGGTCAGGGAGTCGCCGAGCGGCATCACGCGGACACCGCCGGCGGACTCCGGCCCGACGGAGCGGGACGCGGCTGACGGGGACGCGAGGGAGGGGGACGCGGCGGAGGCCGACGCGGAGTTCGCGCCGAGAAGGAGTCCGGCCGCGGCGAAGGTGGCCCCGAGGAGGGCCTCGCGTCTGGACAGGGCGGTGTTCATGGGAACTCCTGCTCAGGGGGGTGGGCGGCGGGTGGGGCGAGGTGCGTGCGCCTCGGACAGGGGCGCCGCTGAGCGCCACGGGCGCCATGGCGTCACTGGGCGGACATGAAAGTCCATCCTCTTGACTTAAGTCAATGCGCTCGACATGACCAATTCCCCTTCGCTTCGAGCGAGTTGTCACCACGACCGGACTCGGCACCGCAACGGGTGGGCCTCTCGACGAGCGCCCTCCTCTGATGCTCCGGACGGCCCGGAAGAGCCGGAGGGCCCCGATCACCAACTCCCTGCCAGGCGTGTCCTACCTGGAGAAACGCGCCCCGTCGCCGGGTGCGGACAGCGACCGCGGGCAGGGGACGAGGCGCCGCGGCCGCGCAGCCGCTCCGCAGCAGATCCCGCCCTCCTCCGGCGCCGGCGAACTTCCCTCCCCGCCCGTCCAGTTGCGCCACCGGCCCGAGGGGCACCGGCTCGGCGCCGCACAGCCGAACAGAGTTAGTACAACGTATTGACAAAGAGCTCGGCCGGTTCATACGTTCGCCCTCTCGCACCCGGCACCGTCCGGCTGCAGGCATCACGCCGCAGCAGGCTCCGCCGGGCGCCGTCCGAGCCACCCCGACAGCCGCACCCGCGTGTGCGGCGCCGATGGGAGAGTGCATCGACCGTGACCACCGACACCCGCAGGGCACTGGTCGTCCGCGGCGGCTGGGACGGGCACCAGCCCGTGACCATCAGCGACGGCTTCGTCCCGTTCCTCGAGGAACAGGGCTTCGCCGTCGAGACCGCCGAGGACCTCGCCGTGTACGAGGACGTCGAACTGCTCGCCGCCACGGACCTCGTCGTCCAGTGCTGGACCATGGGCACCATCACGGAGCGCCGGCGTGACAACCTCGCCGCCGCGGTGCGGGCCGGCACCGGGCTCGCCGGATGGCACGGCGGCATCGTCGACTGCTTCCACGACCACGGCTACCACCTGCTCACCGGCGGCACGTTCGCCATGCACCCACCGGGCTTCCACGACCACGGCTACACGATCGTGCCCGAGCGCGCCGACCACCCGGTCGTCACCGGACTCGACGACTTCGCGCTGCACTCCGAGCAGTACTGGGTGCTCACCGACCCGCACATCGACGTGCTGGCCACCACCACCTTCCCCGCCGGTGACCTGCACGACGCACCCGTGGTGATGCCCGCCGTGTGGACCAGGACCTGGGGCCGGGGCCGGGTGTTCGTCTCGACCATCGGGCACAAGCCCGACGACTTCGAGGTGCCGCAGGTGCGCACCCTGACCGAGCGGGGGCTGCTGTGGGCCGCCCGGTGACGCCCCTGCGG
>NZ_WWIA01001040.1 GCF_009870065.1 Streptomyces sp. SID5785
GGGGCGGCTTCCCGGGCGGCGGCGAGATGCCGGGCGGCTCCGGAGGGGAGATGCCGGGCGGGGCCGCGGGCCAGATGCCGGGCGGCGCCGGAGGGGAGATGCCGGGGGGCGGCGAGATGCCGGGCGGTTCCTCGGCCGAGGGCGGCTCCTCCGGCGAAGGCCGTGGCTCGGGCGGCGACCGCACGGAAGGCGGCATGGGCAGAGGCATGGCCATGGGCGGAGGCATGGGCGGAGGCATGGGCATGGGCGGCGGTGTGAGCACCGAGCTCACCGCCTACCTGAAGAAGCACCGGGACGGCGCCACCTGGCTGCTCGCGGTGCCCAACTCGCAGAGCGCGGCCCAGCTCATCGTCTCCTCCGGGCAGCCGGTCATCTCGATGTGGGGCTGGTCGGGTTCGGACAAGGCGATGACGCTCGCCAAGCTCAAGGATCTGGTGAAGAAGGGCGAGCTCCACTACATCCAGCTCGGCGGCATGATGGGCGGCGGCGGCCCGGGGCGGTCCGGCGACGGGGCCGACGTCAGCTCCGAGGTCACGGCCTGGGTGAAGAAGCACGGCACGAAGGTCAAGTCGACCGAATACAGCAAGAGTTCGAGCAGCAAGGACTCCACTGCGGCGTCGTCGACGAACTCCGACTCCCTCTACCGCCTGGACGCGTCGGACCTCTGACGCTCCCTCCGCCACGCGCGCGACCTGCCGTCCCGGACGCTCCACCGCCCGGGACGGCAGCCGCACGAAGGGATCAACCCCTCCCCCAGAGGGGCGAGTTGCGCCCACCCGTCACACAATCGACGCACCGCATTCACCCATTCCCTACGTGTCCATGTCACGCTCCCGGTTGACCCCACTCAACCCGCGTAGAACGGACGGACACCCCACATGCCCGGAACGCGCATACGCACACTCGCCCTCGCGGCAGCCGCCGCACTCGCCGCGGTCACCCTGCCGACGGCGACCGCGGGCACCGCCACCGCGGCCTCGGCGTACGACGACACGTACTACCAGGACGCCCTCGGCAAGAGCGGCACGGAACTCAAGAGCGCCCTGCACACGATCATCAGCGACCAGACCAAGGTCTCGTACGACGGCGTCTGGGACGCGCTCAAGTCCACCGACGAGGACCCCGCGAACAGCAGCAACGTGATCCTGCTCTACAGCGGCACCTCCCGCGCCAAGTCCGCCAACGGCGGCGACACCGGCGACTGGAACCGCGAGCACGTCTGGGCCAAGTCCCACGGCGACTTCGGCACCGCGACGGGCCCCGGCACCGACCTGCACCACCTGCGCCCCGAGGACGTCACCGTCAACTCGGTCCGCGGCAACAAGGACTTCGACGAGGGCGGCACCGAGGTCGCGAACGGCGGCGGCAGCCGCACCGACTCCGACTCCTTCGAACCGCGCGACGCCGTCAAGGGCGACGTGGCCCGCATGATCCTCTACATGGCCGTGCGCTACGAGGGCGACGACTCCTTCGCCGACCTCGAGCCCAACGACTCGGTGGACAACGGCAGCGCCCCCAACATCGGCAAGCTCTCGGTCCTGAAGAAGTGGAACGACGAGGACCCGCCGGACGCCTTCGAGGAAAACCGCAACGAGGTCATCTACACGACCTACCAGCACAACCGGAACCCGTTCATCGACCACCCGGAGTGGGTCGACTCGATCTGGTGACCGACACCGCCCCGGGCTCCCTCCCCACCGCACATGAGCCCGGGGCGCGTCCGGCCTCACTCTCGGAGGCCGACACCGGCGGCCGAACGCCGCCCATCGGGCTCATGAGTCCATGCGCGCCCCACCGCCGAGCGGCACGTCAAAAGCAAGCGTGTCGGCCTGCCGCGGCCCCGTGCTGCCCACCGACTCGACTTCCGTGCCAGGAAATCCTTGCAATACGATCGAAATAGCCTCAGTGCTCAGGGCAAGGACGCCCACGGAGTCAACGTCGTCCTGCGATACAAGAGAGGCATTGACCCACCGTTCATTGTGCTGACGTCCATGCCCACTGAATGAGAACGAGAAGGCAACCCCGATCAGGGAAGGAACGCCCGCCTCGTGACGACCTACACCGCCGCTGTTTTTGAGAACGGCATGGTGGCCAGGCTTCTCGACTCACTTGTAGCGGCCGGCAGCCCCGCTCCGAACAGTCACGCCCAAGATGAGATCGACCGTGTGAACCGAGTGCTGTGCAGCAACGCGTCCGTGGCAGCCGCCCTGCCGAACGCAACACTGACCGCGCTTCTCGACCTGCTCTCCGAAGGGCTCGGCGACCCCACCGTCCGTCGCCCTCCGGCAGGCTTCCTGCGCCGGCTCGAAGAGGTAGCAGGCCAGACACCGCTGCCCGACTTCCTTGAGGCCACCGCTTCGGCCCTGCGGGCCTCCCAACGACGAGGCATCCGTGCTCTGGACGACCTCCCCCTGTCCGTATGGGAGGCGAAGTTGCGATTCTCCCAGCTCGAATCCTTCTCCTGGTGGGTCGAAGGAGACGAATACGACACCTTCGAAGAAGGTGTCGTCGCAGGGATCGGGAGCGAGCATCCGTACGGCTGTGCAGACCGGCTACCGCCGCTGATCAGTGAGTGCCACGCTGCCCGGCTGCTCGACAAAGGGTCTATCGCCTCGTTGCACGCAGTTGTTCCGTGGGCGACACCCCCCGTGCTCGTCGAGATTCTGCGCCTCGCATCGGCGCACCTGCTGGAAGCTCATTGATCCCAGAGAGAGCCAGAGATCGCTCATGACGACGCAGCCGAACCGTTCTGCGACCTACCCCGACCGCTAAACCGCCCAGTGGGCGACCCAGCAGGTCGTGACCGAGAACGAGCAGGTGATCCATCGTTGGCTCGCGCAGTCCACCCGGCCTCGCCTTACCATCGAGGCCGCTTGGCCGTCCCGGGCCGATCCGGTCGGACGGGTTCTGCGACAGGCGATGAACGGTTCCAGCCCGCACGGCTTCGTCGTGCACACCAGCTTCCCGATCTACATCTAGGAATACGCCCGCAACTCGCCCGGCCGTCTACATCTCCGGCTCGGCGAGTTCTATCCGGTGCCCGATGTCGGGCCGGCCGAGTCCGGTGTCCAGGACTGGCTGTTCGTCATCGCTGATCACATCAGGCGCAGCGTCGAGCAAGGTGCGGTACCGCCACCGTCGACGCCCGTGACCCGGTGGGAATGGCGGGCGCGCTTCCCGGAGGTGGCACAGCCGCTGGGCGGCTGGTTCTCTCAGGACATGCCGGGCCCCGGTCTGTGGGTGACGGCTGACCGGCGGTATGGCGCGGCTAGCCGTACAGCTCCGGCCTGCGGTCCCCGAAGACGTCGTTGTGTTCGCCGAGTTTCTTGTCCCGGGCCCGGGGCAGGTCGCACGGGGCCAGGAGCAGGGTGGGGCCGTCGGTCGGGGTCGCGCCCGCGAGGGGGAAGCCGTCGGGGTCCGTGATGATCGAGCCGCCGGTCCAGCGGACGCCGCGTTCGGTGCCGGTGCGGTCGCAGGCCGCGACGTACATGCGGTTGACGGCGGCGTCGGCCTGGACGCGGACCGCCTCGGCGGGGCGTTCGCCCTCGGGGCGGGGGAAGAGCGGCCAGTTGACCGGGGCGCAGAGCAGGTCGGCGCCGGCGAGGGCCGCGAGGCGGACCCATTCGGGGAACTCGAGGTCGTAGCAGACCATGGTGCCGATGCGGCCGAGGCCCTCGATGTCGACGACCGGGGGGCGTTCGTCGCCGGGGACGAAGAAGTCCTTCTCGGTGCCGAAGAGATGGGCCTTGCGGTACACGGCACGGACGGTGCCGGTGGGGTCGACGATCACCGCCGCGTTGCGGACCAGGCCCGACGCGTCGAGTTCGCAGAGGCCTGCCACCAGGGTCACGCCGTGGCGGCGGGCGGCCGCGGACCAGGCCGTGACCGTCGGGCCGTCGACCGGTTCGGCCAGGGCGCGGGCCTCGGCCGGGGTCTCGAACACGTAGCCGCTGTTGGTGAGTTCGGGAAGGACGACGACGCGGGCGCCCGCGTGCGCCGCCGCCTCGATCGCTTCCTCGGCGGCGGCGAGATTTCCCGCCACGTCCCCCACGCGGAGGTCGAGCTGGGCGCAGGCAACAGTCGTCGTCATCTCGGTGCTCTCCTCGTCATCCCAGGTGCGTCGGGGCGAACATACGGAGCAGGGCCGGCAGGACCACGACCTGCGGGCCCGGCGCGGCGAGGGCCTTCGCCAGGTCGTCGCGGAGCGTCTCGGGGCTCGTCCGGACGGCCGGGACGCCGAAGGACTCGGCGAGGGCCACGTAGTCGGGCCGGCTCAGTTCGGTGGCGGTGGCCTCGCCGAAGGCGTCGGTCATGTACTCGCGCAGGATGCCGTACCCGCCGTCGTCGACGATCAGCCAGGTGACGTCGAGGTCGTGCTGGCGGGCGGTGGCCAGCTCGGCGATCGAGTACAGGGCGCCGCCGTCGCCGGAGACCGCGAGGACGGGCCGAGTCGGGTCGGCGGCGGCCGCACCGAGGGCGGCGGGGAATCCGTAGCCGAGGCCGCCGGCACCCTGCGCGGAGTGCATCGCTCCGGGCCACGCTGACCAGGCCCAGTAGGCCAGGATCGTCATGTCCCAGAAGGAGGGCGAGCCGGTGGGCAGCGCGTCGCGGACCGAGGCCAGGACCTGCTGCTCCAGGGTGAGGTCCTGGGCGTCGATCCGGTCGCGTACGGCCTTCAGGACGGCGGCCACCCGGGCCGGCGCCTCGGGGTCGGTGCGCTCGGCGACCGTCTCCACGAGGGCCTGGAGGGCGAGCCGGGCGTCGGCGTGGATGCCGAGCGCGGGGTGGTTGGACTCCAGCTTGCCCGCGTCGGCCTCGATCTGGACGACACGGCCGCGCGGGACGAACGTGTGGTAGTTCGAGGAGAGTTCCCCGAGTCCGGAGCCGACGACGAGCAGCACGTCGGCGTCCTCGAGGAGGTCGGTCGTGTGCCGGTCCTCCATCCAGGACTGGAGGGACAGCGGGTGCTCCCACGGGAAGGCGCCCTTGCCGCCGAAGGTGGTGACGACGGGCGCGTCGATCCGCTCGGCGAGCGCGCGCAGCTTGCCCGCGGCGTCGGCCCGGACGACTCCGCCGCCCGCGATGATCACCGGGCGTTCCGCCCGCGCGAGGAGGTCGGCGGCGACGGCGGTGAGCTCGGGGCGGGGCACGAGGTCGCGGGGCGTGGCGTCCATCGCGGTGACGACGGGGAGGGTCGTCTCCGCGAGGAGCACGTCCTGCGGGATCTCGACCCAGACGGGGCCGTGCGGTGCGGTCAGCGCCGACTCCCAGGCCGCGGCGATCGCCGAGGGGATCTGGGAGGCGGTGCGGACGGTGTGGACGGACTTGACGACGTCCCGGAAGGAGGCCTGCTGATCGCGCAGCTCGTGCAGATACCCGTGGCGTCCGCCGCCGAGCCCGGCGACGGGGATCTGGCTGCCGATGGCGAGCACGGGCGCGGACGCGGCGGCCGCCTCCTGGAGCGCGGCGAGCGACATGAGTGCGCCGGGGCCGGTGGACAGCAGCAGGGGGGCGACCTCGCCGGTGATCCGGCCGTACGCGTCGGCGGCGAAGCCCGCGTTGTTCTCGACGCGGAGCCCGACGTAGCGCAGGTCGGAGCGGCGCAGCGCGTCGAACATGCCGAGGGCGTGCTGTCCGGGCAGGCCGAACACGGTGGACGCGCCGAGCCCGTGCAGGGTCTCGACGACGAGGTCGCCGCCGGTGCGTCCCGCGGGTGGGTTGAGCGCGGCCTCGGTCTGTGCGGCGGTGGGCGTCAGTTCCAGGTCGTGGTCGTGCGTCATGCGGTTCCGCCTCCGCGGGGTTCGGGTGTGCGCCGGATCGCCGTAGGTGGGGTCGGTCGTGTCGCGACTGCGGGCCGGTGGGGGCTGGTCGCGCAGTTCCCCGCG
>NZ_WWIA01001041.1 GCF_009870065.1 Streptomyces sp. SID5785
CGGCGGCGATCTCGTTCTCGTACAGCTGCCCCCACCAGTCGTCCTCCTGGGCCGGTCGACCGGTGGGCCTGTCCCCCTGCTGGCTCATGCCCTTATTGTCCACAGCAAGGGGCGCCCGAAAACGGGGCATCGGGAAATCCGGACACGAAAATGGTCCGCCGGACGACCCCACCCCCCACGGGAAGGCCGTCCGGCGGACCGGTTCAGGTGACGGCTCGAACTAGCGCACGTCGTACGCGCGGTGCACGGTCTGGGTGACCGCGTTGCCGTGCGCGTCGGTGACCGCGACCTTGACCGTGACCTGCTCGCCGGTGGCTCCGGCGTGGTCCACGGACGCGGTCCAGGCTCCGCCGTGCCGGGCCGTCGGCGCCTCGGTCCAGGTCTCCCCGTCGTCGTACGAGTACGACAGGGCGACCTTCGTGAGCGTGCCGGGTGTGTACCCGGCGTGGCCGGTGACCGACAGGCCGATCCGCTGACCGTCCTTCGCGGGGAGCGTCTTCAGACCGTCCTCGGGGAGCGTGAGGTGCGGGAACAGGAGCGGGATGCCCTGCGAGTAGACGTCCTCGTCGAGGTGCGAGCGGAACGACCAGGTGGTGGAGGTCCGGTGGGAGCGCTGCCAGGCGTCGATGCTGCCCGCCTTCGACGTCTCCATGGTCAACTCGTAGGCGGCGTCCTGCGACGGGACCGTGAAGACCCCGGACGGCCAGGAGCTCTCTCCGACGACCTTGCCGCCGCTCTCCAGGGTGAGCCGGCCCATGTCGCCGAACGAGCCCTGGACCCCCAGGTGTTCACCGTCGCCCCAGAAGCCGGGTGCGACGCCGATCAGATCGCCCTGGCGTTCGGCGGCCAGCGCCTGCTCACCGGAGTCGTCGAGCGGGGTGGTCGGGCCGACGACCCCGCCGTACCACTGCTCGGTGCGCTTCTCGCGCTTCTTGTACGTGCGCACCGGGTCGATCATGTACTCGCCCCAGGGGAAGCTGCTGGACACCATGTGGCCGAAGCCGGTGGTGCCGGGCGAGTACAGCTCGGTGCGGGTGAACGGGGCCGGGACGGTGGCGAGTTCGCCGATCGACGCGGTCAGTCCGTTCGGCCGGGCCATCGAGGGGATGTCCAGGTAGTCACCGGCCTTGCCCATCGCGCGGTAGGTCGCCGTGTTCGCGGCGAGGTCACGGTCGCGGACCCGGTAGACGCGGTCCGAGCGGATCTGGCCGGTCTCGGGGAAGGCGAGCGTGTAGACGTACGGGCTCTTCGCCGTCGCCTTCCAGCGCAGGACGGTCCGCCCGGCGGCGACCCGTGCGGCGAGGTCCTTGCCCTCGGCGGTCTCGACGGCGAGGACCGGCAGCGGTCCGCCGACGAACCCGGCGCTCGGGTACCAGCGGCCCGCGGCCTCCCGGTACAGGACCAGGCCCTTGACGCCCGCCGCGTCGGCGTCCCGGGACAGGGTGCTCACCGAGCCGCCCTCGGGCAGCTTCACCAGGGCCAGCTCGCCCTTGGCCGCGGCGAGGTCCTCGGGGCTGCCCGACCCGCCGTCGACGAGGGCGGCGGAGCCGGTGCCGTCGAGATTGGCCGAGTTGGTGGAGCCGACGGCCGGGTGCAGCGTCGGGCCGCCCTGGACGGCGAGTTCGGAGAGCTGGGGTGCGGCGGCCCGCCAGAAGCTGTCGAACTCGAAGTCGCCGTCGTGGGCACGGCCCTGGACGTCGGCGTAGTAGCCGTCGAGTCCGCGGCCGCCCTGGACGGTGGCGGCGTGCAGCCACGTGTCGTCCCAGCTGCGGGCGAAGCCGAGGGTGGCACCGCGCACCTCGGCGGGCCGGTCGGTGCGGATGCCGAGCCGGTGCGCCCTGCGGGCGTCGAGGACGACGGTGGTGTCCTTGGCGATGTCGACCTGCGGGCGGCCGAGGAAGGTCGCGGAGTCGGCACCGGTGCCGTCGGCGGTGGGCGTCTCCACGAAGCTCGACAGGAAGTAGGCGCCGGGCCGGATCCGGTAGGTCTGCTCGGCCGCGCCCTCGTTGAAGCGCCGCTCGCCGGAGGCGTCGTCGGTGCCGATGACGTCGATCGAGGTGCTGCCCGCGGCGGGCTTGCCGAGCCGGTCGAGGACCTTGACCGTCAGGGTGACGGTCTCCGGCTGCACGTACAGCGAGAACGGGGTGCTGATGTGCACGCCGCGGGGCCCGGTGGCGACCACGCGGCCGGTGACGTCGCCGTACTGGGCGGCCTTGAGCCGCGCGTCCGGGTCGAGCGCGAGCGGGACCCGGACGGTGCCGCCGGCCGGGACCGTGACGGTGCGTGCGCCGAGCCGGGCGACCGTGCTGCGCACGGTGGAGCCGTCGTTGCCGGTGACGCGGTCGACGTCGAGCCTCAGCTTCACCGGCCGGTCGGTGGTGTTGGTGTAGGGCACGTCGACGGTCGTGCGGTCGGCGCTGCTCTGCGGCCAGTCGAAGCTGCCGCCCTGGACGGCGTCGGCGCCCAGGACCGTCTCGTCGATCGCGGCCTTGACGTCGAGGCGGCCGCCGCCGGTCTCCCGGACGTCGCCCGGGATGTCGTCGTCGGCGGAGGAGACGAGGGCCGCCTTGATCTGCTGGGCGTCCCAGTCGGGGTGACGCTGCTTGACGATGGCGGCGGCGCCCGCGACGTGCGGGGTGGCCATCGAGGTGCCGCTCATGGACTGGTACGCGTACAGACCGCGGCCGCCCGCCGCGGCGGCGGAGATGTCGACGCCGGGTGCGGCGATCTCCGGCTTGAGGGTGTGGGTGCGCTGGACGGGGCTGCGGCTGGAGAAGCTCGCGGTGGAGTCGTCGCGGTCGACGGCGCCGACGGTGAGGACGTCGGGCACGCAGCCGGGCGAGGAGACCGTGTTGGCGGCGGGGCCGGAGTTGCCCGCCGCGATGACGAAGAGGGTGTCCTTCGCGGACCGTGCCAGTTCCTGCGTGGCCTGCGACATCGGGTCGGAGCAGTCGAGCTCCGAGGGGTTGCCGAGGCTCATGGAGACGACGTCGGCCTTCTGGTCGACGGCCCACTGCATGCCGGCGATGATCCACGAAGTGGCGCCCTCGCCCTGGTCGTTGAGAACCTTGCCGTTGAGCAGGGTGGTGCCCGGGGCGACGCCCTTCTTCCTGCCGTCGCTCGCGGCACCGGTGCCGCCGACGGTGGACGTGGTGTGGGTGCCGTGCCCCTGCCGGTCGTCGGCGCTGTCGGAGTCGGTGAAGTTCTTCGACTCGGCGACGCGGCCCTTCAGGTCGGGGTGCTCGGTGTCGACGCCGGTGTCGAGGACGGCGACCTTGGTGCCCTTGCCGTCGTAGCCCGCGGCCCAGGCCTGGTCGGCGTGGACCTGCTTGGTCGACTTGTCGAGAAGTGCCTTCACCTTGGCGTCGAGCCACAGCTTCTTCAGATCGCCCGCGGCACGGGAGGTGTGCCGGGTGACGTCCGTCCAGAAGGCGGCGGCCTTCTTCTTGTCCGCGGCGAGGGCGACGCCGCCGACGGGCGCGAGGACCTGGCCGCGGACCGATCCGCGGGGCGCGGCGGGCGCGCTGCGCGCCACGTCCACGGACCGGTCGTAGGTCGCGATGAGCGGCAGGGTCTCGCTGTGGGCGTCGTCGTAGCCCTGCCGGATCAGGCCGGTGACGTTGAAGAGCTCCTCGTCGACGCGCCCGGCGGCGAGGGCGTCGACGGCGCCCTCGGGGTACACGTAGACGTCCCGTCCCGACTGCCGGGTCTGGAGCAGCGGGGTGCTGCCGTCCTCGGCGGGCAGGGCGGTCGCGGTGGTGGTGCCGTCGGTCCCGGTGGTGACCAGGACGCGGTCACCGGTGACCAGGGTGACGGTCGCTGTCGTGCCCTTCTGGGCGGCGGCAGCGGCGGGGCTGCCGGTCAGAGGCCGTCCGCGGTCCGGGGCGGCCCCCTCCGCGGCCCCGGACGGAACGGCCGCGGTGACGGCCAGGGCGGCGGCGGTCGCCGCCCCCAGGGCCGCACGCGATATCGGGCGCATCGCTCGCTCTCCCCACGTGACTGCGCAGGTGAATACGGGGCGAACCCCGTATTCCCGGCGGGTGTTGATGCTGCGGTGGCGTCACATTGGCAGAGTGGCGGCCGGTACAGGGAAGATGAGCGCGGCGGGTTTGCGCCGTGGCTCTTTCCCGCCACGGGGCGGCGGAACGGATGGCCGGGGAGGGGCATCACACGGATGTTGGGTGCGATAGGTCTGGACGAGGTGCACGAGTCGGCGTACCGCGCACTGGTGGCGGTGGGCGCGGCCGAGGTGCCCGACCTCGCGCGCCGGCTCGCCCTCGCCGAGCACGACACCGAGCACGCGCTGCGCCGCCTGGAGCGGCACGGGCTCGCCGCCCGTTCCTCGGCGCGGCCGGGCCGCTGGGTGGCCGCGCCGCCCGGAGTCGCGCTGGGCGCGCTGCTCACCCAGCGGCGGCACGAACTGGACAAGGCGGAGCTGGCGGCCGCGATGCTCGCCGAGGAGTACCGGGCGCAGGCCGCCGAGCCGGCCGTGCACGACCTGGTCGAGGTGGTGACGGGGGCGGCCGCGGTCTCCCAGCGCTTCCTGCAGATCCAGCTCGGTGCGGCCGAGGACGTGTGCGCCCTCGTCACCGGGAACCCGGTCGCGGTGTCCGGCATGGACAACGAGGCGGAGCCGCAGGCCGTCAGCCGGGGCGTGCGCTACCGGGTGGTGGTGGAGCGGGAAGTCCTGTCGATGCCCTCGGGCCTGACCGAGCTGTCCGCGGCGATCGGCCGGGACGAGGAGGTGCGGGTGGTGGACCGGGTGCCGACGAAGCTGGTGATCGCCGACGGGGCACTGGCCCTCGTGCCGCTGACCGCGCGGACCTCGGAGCCGGCCGCGCTCGTCGTGCACGCGAGCGGGCTGCTCGAGTCGCTCAGCGGGCTGTTCGAGGCGGTGTGGCGGCAGGCGCTGCCGCTCCGGCTCGGGGCGAGCGGCGAGGCCGTGGAGGTGGGCGCCGACGGGCCGGACGGGCCGGACCTGGAGATCCTCTCGCTGCTGCTGGCGGGGCTGACGGACGCGAGCGTGGCCAAGCAGCTGGACCTGGGGCTGCGCACGGTGCAGCGGCGGGTGAAGCGGCTGATGGAGCTGGCCGGTGTGACGACCCGGCTGCAGCTGGGCTGGCACGCCTACGAGCGGGGCTGGGTCGCGCGCTGATCCGGTCCGCAGCCCCGTGCCCGACCGGCTCCGGTGTCCGGTACGGCGCATTCTCGATCGCCGGACGGGCGTGACCATGGCAACCTGAGCTCATGGGAGCGTGGGAACTCCTGCTGGTCGGGGCCGTGATGGCGCTCGGCGTGTGCGGAGTCCTTGTACCGGGCGTGCCGGGCTCGTGGCTGGTGTGGGCCGCGGTGGCCGTGTGGGCGCTGCGGGACCCGAGCGGGCTCGCGTGGGGGGTCCTCGTGGGCGCCACCGCGGTGCTGCTGGCCGCCCAGGTGCTGCGCTGGCAGCTGCCGCCGCGCCGCCTGCGCCAGGCGGGCGCGACCCGCAGGCTCGTCGTCGCGATGGGGCTCGGTGCGGTGATCGGCTTCTGTGTGCTCCCGGTGATCGGCGCGGTCCCGGGGTTCGTCGGTGGGATCTACGTCTCGGAGCGGCTGCGGCTCGGCGGTCACGGGGACGCGCTGGCGTCGACCCGGACGGCGATGCGGGCGGGCGGCTCCAGCGTGCTGGCCGAGCTGTTCGCGTGCCTGCTGATCGTGGGCGCGTGGGTCGGGGCCGTGATCTGGGGCTGACGCCCGCCCCCGGCAGCCGGAGCGGGCGGGACCCCTACGGAAAACCGCGGCGCACCGGCGCGGATCTGCGGACTTTGCCGAACGGTTACCCTCGTGGTGGTGCTGATTCGCCGCTTCCGGCCTGGACGAGGCGCGGGGCAGCCGCCTCGGACGGACCTCGTCGCCCAGCCCCTGGAGACCGCGTATGCACGTCGTGAACCTGGCCGCCGCCGCGGAGCCCACCGGTGGCGTCGCGGGCTGGGCCGCCGGTCTGGTGGACCGGCTCGGCGGGCCCGGCGCGGGGCTGGCCATCGCCCTGGAGAACCTGTTCCCGCCGCTGCCCAGCGAGGTGATCCTGCCCCTGACGGGCTTCGCGGCCGGGCGCGGCGCCATCGGCCTCGTGCCGGCCCTGCTCTGGACCACCCTCGGCTCGGTCGTCGGCGCCGCCGCGCTCTACGGCATCGGCCGGGTCATCGGCCGCGAGCGCATGTACGCGCTGTGGGGCCGCCTCCCCCTGGTGAAGGTCGCCGACCTGGAGCGCACGGAGGCCTGGTTCCGCCGGCACGGCCCGAAGGCGGTGCTGCTCGGCCGGATGGTGCCGGTCATCCGCAGTCTGATCTCGGTCCCGGCGGGCGTGGAGCGGATGCGGCTGCCGGTCTTCCTGGTCCTGACCGCGCTCGGGTCCCTCATGTGGAACACGGTCCTGATCCTCGCCGGGTACGGACTCGGCGACCGGTGGGACCTCGTGGAGACGTACGTCGGCGTGATCTCGAAGGCCGTGCTCGCCGCGGCGGCCCTCGCGGTGGCGGCGTACGTGGCCGTCCGGCTGCGCGGCCGGGGCCGGGGCGAGTGCGGGCGCGCGTGCGGATGCGCGGTCGCGGGAACGGCTACCCGGGCTGCTCGGCGCGGATCGCCGAGATGTCGAACTGGAGCCGGACCTTCTCGCTGACCATGGTGCCGCCCGCCTCCAGGCGCTGGTTGTAGACGAGGCCCCACTCGGTGCGGTCGATGGTGGTGGTGCCGTCGAAGCCGGTCCGCTCGAAGCCGAACGGGTCGAGGACCGAGCCCAGGTAGTCGAGCTGGAGCTCGACGGGCCGGGTGACGTCGCGGATCGTCAGGTCGCCCGCCATCGTGAAGGTCTCGCCGCCGTCGTGGACGGTGGAGGTGCTGCGGAAGACCATCTCGGGGTGGCGGCGCGCGTCGAAGAAGTCGGGGCCGACGAGGTGGGCGTCGCGCTGCTCGACGCCCGTGTCGACGCTGGCGACCCGGATGACGAGCTCGGCCCGGGAGTTCTCGGGCCGCGTCCCGTCGAAGTACAGGGCGCTGTCGTAGTCGGCGAAGGCGCCGCGCACCGTCGTGACCATGGCGTGCCGCACGGAGAAGCCGATGCGGCTGTGCGGGCGGTCGACGGTCCAGTGTCCGCTCAGGGCGCGCAGCCCCGGGTCGAGCGTGGCGGTGGCGCCGCCGCCGGCGGTGCCGGGGAACGGCGTGGCGGGGCCGGCGGCCGGCAGCGGGTCGAGCGTCTCGGTCCGGCGGCGGCTGAAGATACCCATGAGCGCGAGGCCCCCTTCGAGTTGGTCACTCCGTGTTATCACGGGGCTCGGAGGGGGCTCTCAGCGAGATGGGCGCGCTCGTCCGGCTTCCATGCCCTCGCCTGCAAAGTTGCACAGAACCGCCATGATTGTGGATGCACGGCGGGGTGGCCGGGACTCACCGAACGTGACGCGGCGCTCAGATGCAGCCCTCCAGGGTCAGCAGCTGCACCTTCCGCTCGAGGCCGCCCGCGTACCCGGTGAGGGAGCCGTCGGCACCGATCACGCGGTGGCAGGGGCGCAGGACGAGGAGCGGGTTGGCCCCGACGGCGCCGCCGACCGCGCGGACGGCGGCGCGCGAGGCGCCGATGCGGGCGGCCACCTCGCCGTAGGTGGTGGTCGCGCCGTACGGCACGGCGTCGAGCGCGTCCCAGACCCGGCGCCGGAACTCGGTGCCCTCGGGCCGCAACTCCAGCGTGAAATCCTTGAGTTCACCCGCGAAGTAGGCGTCGAGCTGACGGCCCGCCTCAGCGAACAGCCGCTGGTCGCGCACCCATCCGGCCCCGACGCTCCGTCCGCCCTTCTGCCCGGGGACGGACAGGGAGGTCAGCACGCCGTGGGCGTCGCCGGTGACGAGCAGCTCGCCGAGCGGGCTGCCGAAGACCGCGTAGTGCACGGCCGGTGTGTCGTTCATGTCCGTCATGGTGCTCACAACTGTCCTTCTACGTAGAGGTGTTGACGTGCATAGGACCGCCAGGGCCGCCAGGCCCCGGCCGCGGACGCGCCGGACTCCTCGCCCGGCGCCTGGGCGTCGGGGTCGCCGAGGGCGCGGGTCCGGATCAGGGCGACGGTGCGGGCGTCGATGCCGGGCAGGGTCCGCAGCACGGCCTCCGCGTCGTCCCGGTCGGCCCCCGGGTCGAGTCGCAGGGTGCCGTCCGTGAGGGCCCGGGCGAGGGCGCCGAGCGTGCCCGGCTCCGCGACGAGCTCGGACGGCGCCGGGAAGATCCGTTCGAGCACACCGCAGGGCGCGTCGAGCCGCTTCCCGTACCGCCGGACGAGCCGCCCCGCCTCCCCCGCACCCACCACGGCCCGGACGGCGCACTCCTCGGCATCCACGGCCCCCGGCGAGCGCAGCCCCGGCCGGGCCGCCACGAGCGGGGCGAGCCGGGGGTCGGCCCCGAGCCGTGCGTCGATCGCGTACGGATCGGCGTCGAGGTCGAACAGCCGGCGCAGCCGTCCGACGGCGGTGGTCAGGTCCCGCAGGTCGGTGAGGTGGATCCGGGCGTCGAGCCAGCCGCCGCGGTGCTCGGCGCCCGCTCCGGGCTGCTCGTGCGCGGCCTCGTCGACGGACACGATCCCGGTGCCGTAGGGCAGCCGCAGCGTGCGCCGGAAGACCCGGGCCCCGGGGCTTCCA
>NZ_WWIA01001042.1 GCF_009870065.1 Streptomyces sp. SID5785
GACCCCGCGCCCGCGACATGATCCGCCGGACACGCCCTAGGCGGTGGAGGTGTCGGGCGAGACGTTCCGCATGCGGCCGTACGCGTACACGCAGCCGGCCAGGGCCAGGTCGGACAGCAGCATGAAGCCGATGCTGTACGAGTCCTTGGCGCTGTAGATGGCTCCCATGACCAGCGGCGGGACGAATCCGCCGAGGCCGCCCATCGCGCCGACGATGCCGGTGACCGAGCCGACCTGGGGCTGCGGGGTGACCTGGGAGACGAGCGCGAACACGCTGCCGCTCGCGGTGCCGAGACCCGCCGCCATGAACATGAAGCAGACGGTGCCCATGGGGTTCAGGGACGGGTCGAAGGCCTGGAGGATGGCGAAGAGGGCGACGACGGCCAGCGCGCACGAGGTGACGACGGCCGGGTGCACCCGGTCCGAGAGCCAGCCGCCGATCGGCCGGAAGACGACCGTGACGAGCGCGAACCCGGCGGCCTTGGTACCGGCCTCGGTGGGGCTCAGCTCGTACCAGGTCTTCAGGTAGGTGGGCAGGTACACGCCGAAGGCGACGATGCCGCCGAAGCCGATCGCGTAGAGCGCCGACAGTTCCCAGGTGACGCGCAGCCGGCCGGCCGAGCCGAGCCGTTTGCCGAGCGACGTCGAGGGGATCGGCCGGTCCGGGTGGTCGGTGATCAGCACGGCGGCCAGGACCGCGTACACGGCGAGGGCGACGGCCACGATGATGAACGGCAGGTTCTCGCCGTGCTTGGCGATGCGCGGGGTGAAGTAGCCGGACAGCGCGACGCCGCCCATGCCCATGCCGAAGATGCCGAGCGCGAGGCCCCGGTGCGCGGGCGGGAACCACGAGTTCACCAGCGGGATGCCGATGGCGAAGGTGGTGCCACCGAGTCCGAGCAGGAAGCCCACGGCGAGCATCGCGCCGAAGCTGTGCCGGGCCGGGATCACCAGCAGCACCGGAACGATGGTGAGCGCGGAGATCAGCGGGAAGAGCAGCTTGGCACCGTACCGGTCGGTGAGGGCGCCGACCGGGATGCGGCCGAGCGAGCCCACCAGGACGGGCACCGCGACGAGGAAGGACTGGGCGAACGAGCTGAGCTTCAGGTCCGCGCCGAAGACGCCGGCGAGCGGGGCGATCAGGTTCCAGGCCCAGAAGGTGAGCGCGAAGCCCACCGTGGCCACGATGAGATTGCGGTAGCCGGCCGCGGACGGCGCGTGCGCGGACGGCCCCTTCGTCGGGGGCGTCGGGGGCGCCGTGGGCGCGGAAGGTGTCGTCACCCTTTCACGCTAGGAATCGGATGCCGTGCCCTCCTGATCTGCTGCTCCGTCCGGGTGTACGGGCAGGCCCGCATCCTGGGCGGCGGCGCGCAGCACGGTGCGGAGCATGGCGGGGGTGAGCCGGCCGGTGAAGGTGTTGCGCTGGCTGACGTGGTAGCAGCCGTGGAGCACGGGGCCGCCGTCGAGGGCGACCCGGGCGCCGTGCGCGAAGACGGGCCGGGGGCGCGGCACGTGCAGGCCCGCGGCGGTGAGCGCGGGCAGGGTGGCCTGCCAGCCGAAGCCGCCGAGCACGACGACGGCGCGCAGGGTGGGCCGCAGCAGTTCGAGCTCGGTGACGAGCCAGGGGCGGCAGGTGTCGCGCTCGCCCGGGGTCGGCTTGTTGGCGGGCGGGGCGCAGTGCACGGGCGAGGTGAGCCGCACCCCGCGCAGGGTCATGCCGTCGTCGGCGGCGACCGCGTCGGGCTGCGAGGCGAGCCCCAGGTCGTACAGCGCGCGGAACAGGACGTCGCCCGCGCGGTCGCCGGTGAACATGCGGCCGGTGCGGTTGCCGCCGTGCGCGGCCGGGGCGAGGCCGACGATCAGCAGGGAGGCGTCGGGCGGGCCGAAGCCGGGCACGGGCCGGGCCCAGTAGGTCTCGCGGGCGAAGGCGGCCCGGACGGGCCGGGCGTGCTCCCCCTGCCGGCTCTCGCGCCAGGCGACGAGGCGGGGGCAGGCCCGGCAGTGCGTGATCCGCTCGTCGAGCTCACCGAGACCACCGGGACCGTCTTCCATCTCTTCACCGTAGGCCGTCGGACGCGGCCTGGACCCCTGCGGACACGTCTAGGTGAAGGCGGCGCCGAGTGCGACGAATCCGCAGATCAGCAGGAACAGGAGCGCGAGCAGCGGCCACACGAACCGCAGGTACTTGTTGTAGCCGACCTTGGCGAGAGCGACGCCGCCGATGGTGACGGCGGTGGTCGGCACCCACAGGTTCATCCAGCCGCTGGCGGCCTGCCAGGCCGTGACGACGACGGCGCGCGAGACGCCCGCGAAGTCGGCGAGCGGGGCGAGGATCGGCATGGCGAGCGTGGCGTGCCCGGAGGTGGAGGGGATGAGGAAGGCGAGCGGCAGGTTCACGACGAAGACGATGATCGCGAAGATGCCGGACGAGGTGCCCTTCACGACGCCCTCGATCGCGTGCAGCACGGTGTCGGTGATCTTCGAGTTGTTCATGATGACGGTGACCCCGCGGGCCAGCAGGATCACGAGCGCGGGCGACACGAAGTCGGCGGCGCCCTGGATGATCGTCGAGCTGAGCTTCTGCTCCCCCAGCCGTGCGACGAGCCCGACGAGCACAGCCGCGCACAGGAACAGGGCGGCGAGCTGCGGGAAGGACCAGTCCAGTTCGAAGCCGTACGGGGTGGCGTCGGCGTCCCCGGTCAGGGCACTCGCCCACGGCACCACCGAGAAGATCATGAACGCGAAGACGAGGCCGGTGACGACGAGCACCGCCTGGTGCAGCCGGGTCAGCTCGGGCACCTCCTCGGCGTCGGCGGCGGCCTTGTCGCGGTCCCGGTCGCCGGGCAGGAACCCGGACAGGGAGCGGTCGGGGTTCTTCCGGACGCGCTGGGCGTACCGGATGACGTAGGCGACGGTGACGCCGGTCAGGACGCACCACATGACGAAGCGCAGCGCGATGCCGTCGCCGAGCGAGATGTCCGCGGCGGACGAGGCGACGCCGGTCGCGAACGGGTTGACGGTCGAGCAGAGCACGCCGACGCCCGCGCCGAGGATGATCGCGCCGACGGCGGTCATCCGGTCGAAGCCGAGCGCGAGCATGAGCGGCACGATCAGTCCGTAGAACCCGAGGGTCTCCTCGGCGAAGCCCTCGACGGTGCCGAGCACCGAGAAGACGACCATGACGCCGGCGATGAGCAGGGCGCCGCGGTCGCGCAGCCGGTGGGCGAGCCGGCCGATGCCGCGGTCCAGGGCGCCGGTGGCGAAGACGACGGTGATGAACGCGCCGATGGCGAGGACGAAGAGGAAGACGCCCGCGCTGCCGTACAGGTCACCGGAGTTGTCGGGCGAGACGAGGGAGGTCTTGGGGTCCTGGATGCCGTAGAGGCCGTTGACGGGGGCGAGGAAGAGGTCGTTGAGACGGTCGACGAAGGACTGGCCCGAGCCGACGCGGTGGTAGGTGCCCTCGACGGGGGCGCCGTCGGCGTTGCGCCGGTACTGGCCGGAGGGGATGAGGAAGGCGAGGATCCAGACGGCGACGGTGACGACGGCGAGGACGGTGAGGGCGCTGGGGAAGGTGAACTTCTTCTTCGCGGGCGGCTGTTCGGGGGCCCGCGTGTCGACGGGGGTGCTCATGACGCGGCCCCCTGCCGGAATCCGGCGGCGTACTCGCGCACGAAGGCGCACATCGCGAGGACGGTGGCGCGCAGTTCGGAGAACAGGACGCGTTCGTTCGGGGCGTGCAGGTTGCACAGGTTGTCCTGGGCGCCGAAGAGCAGCACCTCGGCTCCGGGCGCGGCCTGGGCGAGCCCGTTGACCAGGGGGATGGAGCCGCCGGTCGCGATGTACGAGGCGTCGGTGCCCCAGGCCTCCCTGAGGGCGGTGCGGGCGGCACGGTAGGCGGGGCCGCCGGTCGCCGCCTCGTAGCCGGGCCCGGTGTCGCCGGGGGTGACGGTGAGCGGGACGCCGAATGGCTTGAGCGCCAGCAGGTGGCGCACGAGCCGGTCCTGCGCCTCGTGCGGGTCCTGGCGCGGGTGGAAGCGGAGGTTGAGCTTGGCGCGGGCGTACGGGACGACGGCGGACGCGGCGTGCGCGACGGTCGGTGCGTCGAGGCCGATGACGGTGATCGCCGGGCCGCTCCAGAGGCGTTCACCGAGGGTGCCGCTGCCGAGCAGCGGCAGTCCGCCGACGACCCCGGCGAGTTTGCGGAACTCGTCCTCGGTGTAGCCGGCGCCCTCCCACTCCTCGCGGCGCAGCCCCTCGACGGCGACGTCCCCGTGCACGTCGTGGAGGGTGGCGAGGGCCTTGAGCAGGACGAGCAGGGCGTCGGGGGCGGCGCCGCCGAACTCGCCGCTGTGCCGCGGCTCCTGGAGGGTGCGGGCCTCGACGACCACCTCGGCGGCGCCGCGCAGTCCGGTGGTGAGGGTGGGGGTGCCGGGCCGCAGGTTGCCGAGGTCGGCGATGACCATGGCGTCGCACGCGAACCGCTCGGGGTCGGTGGGCGGGTAGGCGTCGAAGGGGCTGCCGTACTCCTCCTGCCCCTCGAAGACGATCTTGACGCCGACGGGCGGGCGGCCGCCGAACGCGCGGAGCATGCCGAGGTGGGCGATGACGTTCGACTTGTCGTCGGCGATCCCGCGGGCCCGCAGGCCGCCCTCGACCGGGGTCGGCTCGAACGGCGGCGACTGCCACAGGCTCTCGTCGCCGGGCGGCTGGACGTCGTAGTGGGAGTAGAGCAGGACGGTCGGCGCGTCGGGGTGCGGCGGCGGGATCTCGGCGAAGATCACGGGGGCGGTGTCGGGCAGGTCGATGCGCTCGACGTGCGCGACGCCCGCGTCGTGCAGCAGCTCGACGAGCAGGTCGTGGGCCTCCAGCACCGGTCCCGCGGGGAAGCCGGGGAAGGAGATCGACGGGATGGCGGCGAGCCGCTCGAGGTCGGACCGCAGTCCGTCCATCAGCCCGTCGACCTCGGTCTGCAGATCGCGCTCGTTGCCCGGGTCCATGGCGGCCATGACGTACGCACCCCTCACTGTCGGTTTCATCTGCTTTGGGCGGATTATCCGTGGAGGGGTGCGGCTACCGGCCGGGGCTCGCCGACAGCGGGAGGCTCCGGCGCGCCCCGAGGCTCTATCGTCGGGGCATGGCAGCAGCGCAGAGTGCGGGGACTTCAGGGACGCCCGCCGCCCCGGGCGGCGGCGCGAGCGTGCGCGTCGACAGCTGGATCTGGGCCGTCCGCCTGGTCAAGACGCGCGCGGCGGGAGCGGCCGCCTGCAGGGGCGGCCATGTGAAGGTCAACGGGACGAGCGTGAAGCCCGCCCACGCCCTCCGCGTCGGCGACGAGGTGCGGGTGCGCCGGCCGGGCGACCGCGAGCGGCTGGTGATCGTCAAGCGGCTGATCCGCAAGCGCGTCGGCGCCCCGGTCGCCGTCGAGGCCTACGAGGACAACTCCCCGCCGCCTCCGCCGCGTACGGTCGTCGCGCCGGTCGGCGTCCGCGACCGCGGCACGGGCCGGCCCACCAAGCGGGACCGGCGGGAGCTGGAGCGGCTGCGCGGGATCTTCGGGCAGGGTCCGGAGGCGGGGGACGACCCGAGCTGAGCCGGGCCGCCGCCCCCGCCGGGTCAGGTCCTGCGCCGCAGGGCGGCCACCCACGCGCGGTTGTGCCCGCGCCGGACGCGGGCCAGCACGAGCAGCGGCACCATGAGGATCAGCGGCGTCGCCGCGTTCTCCCCGTCGAAGACGGTGAGCTGGGTGACGAACGCGCCGGCCATCAGCGCGCTCAACGCGATCGGGGTGACACCCGCAAGGACCGGGATCAACAGGCCGACGGCCCCGGCCAGTTCGAGCGCACCGATCGCGTACATGCCGGGGGCGCCCCAGCCGATCGTGTCGAAGGACTCGACCGCCGAGGAGTGCCCGATCAGCTTCGGCAGCGCGCTCGCGAAGGCGAAGAAGAGGGCGAGCAGCACCGTGACCGTGCGCAGGGCGATCCGGGCGGCGCGGGAACGGGCGGGCGCGCTGGACAGAGCAGGGGCGGTGGACGAAGCAGAGGCGGTGGACGAGGCGGGGGCGGTGGACGAGACCGGGGCGGCTGCGGGGTTCGACACGGTGACTCCTCGGGGGCGGGCCTGTGGTGCGGTACACAGGACAGACCCGGCCGCCCGGCGGAACTCATCGCCCGCCCGGCGCCCGTCTCCCGCCCCGCCGCGCGCTCACACCGGGGCCGCCCGCACCCACGACCCGTCCGGGGTCAGCAGCCGGTCGACCGCCAGCCCGGCCGCCGCCAGCTCCCGGTCGAACTCCGGCCCGGTCAGCGGCCGGCAGCGGTACGTCTGCGTCCAGACCGCGTCGGGGAACACGTACTCCACCGTGACCGCGCGGACGCCGTCGCCCACCGGCTCCGAGGACAGCTTGCGGATCGTGAAGCCGCCCTCGTGCACCAGCTCGCGCGGCAGGTTCTCGTGCGCGCCCTCGCGCTCGCGCTGGATCAGCACGCAGCCGCCGTCCGCGACGTGGCGGCGGCACGTGTCGAGCATGCCGCGGCGGACCACGGGGTCACCGGTGTGCACCAGGATCGAGGCCAGCACGACCCCGTCGAACGTCTCTCCCAGGTCGAGCCCCTCGATGGTGGAGCGGACCGTGCGCGCGCCCCGGACCCGCTCCAGCATCTGCGGTGACTCGTCCACCGCCGTGACCCGGAAGCCCCGCTCGGCCAGCGGGTGCGTCACACGGCCCACACCGCAGCCCAGCTCCAGAAGGGTGCCGCCCGCGGGCACGGCTCCCGCGATCACGTCGGGCTCGTCCTCCACCGGCAGCCGTCCGTAGAGCTCCACCGCGCAGCCGTCCGGCGTGAACGCGCCCGGTCCCGTCGCCTCGTATCCCTCGCGCATCTCCAGGTCCATGCCCGGGGAACGAGCCGCCCGGCCGGGCCGTTCCCGTCCGGGTCACGGCGGCCAGGGCAGCCAGCCGTGGCCCGTGTACCAGTGGCCGCCCGCATCGAGGTGGCCGAGCACGGCACGCTGGAGGCTCGTGCGGCGCGGCAGTCGGTCGCGCGGGGTCTGTGTACCGCCGAACACGAAGGCCACCGGCACGTCGTCCTCCGGCTCGTGCGACACGTGGGCGACGCGGAAGCGCTCCTGGAAGCGGACGATGTTGGAGCCGGCCGGCAGACAGTCCTTCAACTGCCGGTCCAGCAGCCAGGAATGGCACACGGCCACGACCGGCGCCTCCTCCGGACCCGCGTAGTGGCGCGCGAAGAAGGCCCGGGCCCGCGCGAACGAGTCGTCGCAGGCCTCCGGCGACAACGGGCCGCGGAAGTCCGGGATGTGCACGCTCAGGCACGGGTCCCCCGGCCCGTACGGCAGGCCCTCCGCGGCGACGGCCTCGCCCGTGCGCCGGCCGAGCCGGGCCCGCTCGAACTGCAGGCGGCCCAGCTGATAGAGCTCGCCGCGGAAGTGCCGGGTCGGCCACCACGGTACGAACAGTCCCGTCGTGCCGAAGCGGCGGCGGTGCACGGCCAGATTGCGGCCGAGGTCGGCGAGCGTGTGCCGGGAGACGGTCTCCGGGATGCCGCGGGCCCGGTGCGCGGCCCGGGTGTGCGGCAGCGCGGCGACGAACACGAACACGCAGAAGCGGCGGCTCAGCTCACCGGCGGACGCCGGGAACTCCGGCAGCCCCGTTCCCCGCCCCGGCTCCCCCGCCCGCCACAGCAGCCCGGAGACGGCCCTCGCCAGCAGGTCGAGCAGCTCGGGCGAGCGGATCAGCCGGCCGTGCAGCGCCAGCAGCTCCGCGATGTCCTCGTGCGGCACGGCCAGGTCGAGCAGCACGTCCGCGAGGTCGTGCGGGCCCGGCAGTGCGGCGTCGAGCCGCGGGATCTCCGGGTCGTCGAGCGCCGTGAGCCACGCGGCGCAGGTCGCGTCCCCCTTCAGCGCGTCCAGCAGTTCCGCCGCGTCCAGCGGTTCCGGCACCCTGTCCTCCCTCGTCCCTCGTCCCTCGTCCCGTCCCACCGCTCCGCTCCCCGGCGAGGCACTATGGAAGAGGTACCCCTGTATGCCGGGGTTCCCGCCGGGACCCCGCGGGGCCGTTCCCCACCGAGGGGGTGATGGTCATGCATCCGGCCCACCTGGTGCGCACCGGTGACGAACCGGTCACCGCCCGCAGTCCGCTGCGCATGCGGCTCGGGCTCGCGCTGTTCGGCCTGGCGTGGACGGTCTTCGGCACCGTCGCGTTCCTGCTCGCGCACCGTCCGTGGTGGGCGCTGGCCTGCGGCGTCCTGTGGCTCGTCACGACCGTCGATCTGTACCTGATCGTGCGGCACATCCGGCAGGGGCCGCACTACCAGCCCGGCCGCGACGTGCCGCCCTACCGGCGCGCTCCGTGACGGGCGGCCCGCCGCACGGGCGGCCGGCTCAGTCGTCGAACCGCGCGGCCGCGACGTACTCCGGCTGCGGGTCGAGCGCCGCCGCCAGCCGGAAGTGCCGGCGGGCCTGCTGCGGTCGCGACCACCGCTCGTAGGTCCTGGCCAGCGCGAAGTGCGCGAACGCGTTGTCCGGCTCGCGCTCCAGGACGATGGAGAACTCCAGCTCCGCGGCGCGCAGTTGGGCCGCGGCGAAGAAGGCGCGGGCCCTGAGCAGCCGGGCCGCCGTGTTCTCCGGGTGGGCCGCGATCACGTCGTCCAGGAGCTTCACGGCGCCCCGGGGGTCACGCGCGGCGAGCAGCTGCTCGGCGGCGCGGTAGTCGATGACGTGCGTCTCGGGGGTGGTGTCGGGCACGGTGAACTCCCTCCTGGTGTCGACCACGTCAACACCGTGAACGGTAAGGGCTATTCCTGCCCAGGCGGCCGTGCGGGGACACGCCGGGACCCACCACGGGCCCACCGGGGCGTGCTGCCGGCCGGTCTCCGTCAGGGCCGGCTGAGCGCGACCGCGAGCACCATCCCGGTGAGCACCAGCGCCGCGCCCGCGAGCATGAACCCCCGGTCGACGCCGGGCCGCTCGGCGCCGAGCACCACGGTCTCGCGCGGGTCCTCGACGTCGTACGCCACGCTGATCACCCCGCCGGGCGGCAGCGGACGCCGTTTGCTGGGCGGCACCGGGGACACGACCTCTATCACCCGCCCGTCGCCGGTCTCGAACTGCAGCAGGGGTCGCTCGGAGCCCTGCTGCGGCGGCTTGACGAGGGCCTCGGCGATGTTGGCCGCGGTCCGCAGCCGCCGGGTGCGCTGCAGGCCGTACGCGCCCGCGAGGAGGGCCACCAGACCGCCCATCGCGATGCACGCGGCGAGCAGGATCACGCGTCGGCGGCGTGCGCGCGGCGCGCCAGCTCGGCCCACACCGTGTCGACCTGCTCGACCAGTCGCTCGAGCGGACCGTCGTTGTCGATGACGAGGTCGGCGATCTCCCTGCGCTGCTCGCGGGTGGCCTGGGCGGCCATCCGGGCGCGCGCGTCGGCCTCGGTCATCCCGCGCCGGCCGGTCAGCCGGTCCAGTTGCGTCGCGGTGCTCGCGTCGACCACGACGACCAGGTCGTAGAAGGGGGCGAGGCCGTTCTCGGTGAGGAGCGGGACGTCGTGCACGACGACGGCGTCCGCTCCGGCGGCCGCCTCCAGCTCGGCGGAGCGCGCGCCCACCAGCGGGTGGACGATCTTGTTCAGCGCGGCCAGCCGGTCCGCGTCGGCGAAGACGATCGCGCCGAGCTTCGGCCGGTCCAGGCTGCCGTCGGCGGCCAGCACCTCGTCGCCGAACTCCTCGACGACCGCGGCCAGACCCGGTGTGCCGGGCTCGACGACCTCCCGGGCGATGCGGTCCGCGTCGATCAGGACGGCCCCGCGCTCCACCAGGAGCCGGGACACCTCACTCTTGCCGGCACCGATGCCGCCGGTCAGCCCCACCTTCACCATGAGCGGAAGCTTAGGGCCTCGTCCCGGGACGCGGCGATCAGGTCGCGGGGATCGCGGTACGGCTCAGCCGTCACCCTCGCGCTCGGCGAGGAAGCGCTCGAACTCGAGGCCGATCTCGTCGGCGGACGGGATGTCCATGGGCTCGGCCAGCATGTTCCCCCGCGACTCGGCGCCGGCCGCCGCGTCGTACTGGTGCTCCAGGCCCTGGACGAGCGAGACGAGCTCCTCGTCGCCCTCCTGCACCTGGCGGTCGATCTCCGTCTGGGTGCGGTGCGCCGCGGTGCGCAGACCGTGGGCGATGCCCGGCAGGACGAGCCCGGTCGCGCCGGTGATCGCCTCAAGGACCGTGAGCGCGGCGTCCGGGTACGCGGAGCGCGCGATGTAGTGCGGGACGTGGGCGGCAACGCCCAGGGTGTCGAAGCCGGCCTCGGTCAGGCGGTGCTCGACGAGTGCCTCGGCGCTGCCCGGGACCTGCGCCTCGTCGAACGGGCTGCGGTGGCCGGGGACCAGCTCCGTGCGGTTCCCGTGCGGGGTGAGGCCGACCGGCCGGGTGTGCGGGACGCCCATCGGGATGCCGTGGAAGTTCACCGCGAGGCGGACGCCGAGGCGCTCCACGATCTGCTGGACGGCGGCCGCGAAGCGCTCCCACTCGACGTCCGGTTCCGGGCCGGACAGCAGCAGGAACGGGGCGCCGGTGGCGTCCTGCACGAGCCGCACGTCGAGCGAGGGCACGTCGTAGTCGGTCCAGCGGTCCCGCCGGAAGGTGAGCAGGGGGCGGCGGGCCCGGTAGTCGATCAGGCGGTCGTGGTCGAAGCGCGCGACGACCTGGTGGGGCAGCGAGTCGAGGAGCCGCTCGACGATCTGGTCGCCGGTCTCGCCAGCGTCGATGTAGCCGTCGAAGTGGTAGAGCATGACCAGGCCGGCCGACTCCTGGGCGAGCGCCATGTCGACCACGGCGAGCCCCTTCGGCTCCCATGTGTACAAACCCTGCGGATCAAGCACAGTGACCGCTCCTCCTCGTGTCTCATGGGAGAACAAGCGCGGCCGCCTGGATCATTCCCGCCCGGGCCGCCCGCACCGACCCGTCACGTCCTCGCGCTCCGGCACGAGAAAGAGCAGTGGGCCCGCACCGTGCGGTGCGGGCCCACTGCTCAATTAGCTGCTAGCGCAGAGCGTTTCAGCTCTGGCCGCCCGCCAGCTTCTCGCGGAGCGCGGCGAGCGCCTCGTCCGAAGCGAGCGCGCCCGAGTTGTCGTCCGACTCCGAGGAGTACGAACCGCCACCGGACGCGGCCGGAGCCGCACCGGCGCCGGCGACGGCACCCTCGGCCTCGGCCTGCGCGTCGGCCTCGCGGGACTTGATGACCTGGGCCTGGTGCTGCTCGAAGCGCTGCTGCGCCTCGGCGTACTGGGTCTCCCAGGCCTCGCGCTGGGTCTCGAAGCCCTCGAGCCAGTCGTTGGTCTCGGGGTCGAAGCCCTCGGGGTAGATGTAGTTGCCCTGGTCGTCGTAGGACGCGGCCATGCCGTACAGGGTCGGGTCGAACTCGACGGCCGACGGGTCGGCGCCGAAGGCCTCGTTGGCCTGCTTCAGCGAGAGGCTGATGCGGCGGCGCTCGAGGTCGATGTCGATGACCTTGACGAAGATCTCGTCGTTGACCTGGACGACCTGCTCCGGGATCTCCACGTGGCGCTCGGCCAGCTCGGAGATGTGGACCAGACCCTCGATGCCCTCGTCCACGCGGACGAACGCACCGAACGGAACCAGCTTCGTGACCTTACCCGGGACGACCTGGCCGATCTGGTGGGTACGGGCGAACTGCTGCCACGGGTCCTCCTGCGTCGCCTTCAGCGACAGGGAGACACGCTCGCGGTCCATGTCGACGTCGAGGACCTCGACGGTGACTTCCTGGCCGACCTCGACAACCTCGGACGGGTGGTCGATGTGCTTCCAGGAGAGCTCGGAGACGTGGACCAGACCGTCGACGCCACCCAGGTCCACGAAGGCACCGAAGTTGACGATCGAGGAGACGACGCCGGAGCGGACCTGACCCTTCTGGAGGGTCGTGAGGAACGTCTGGCGGACCTCGGACTGGGTCTGCTCGAGCCAGGCACGGCGGGACAGGACCACGTTGTTGCGGTTCTTGTCCAGCTCGATGATCTTGGCCTCGAGCTCCTTGCCCACGTACGGCTGGAGGTCGCGGACGCGACGCATCTCGACCAGGGAGGCCGGGAGGAAGCCGCGGAGGCCGATGTCGAGGATGAGACCACCCTTGACGACCTCGATGACGGTACCGGTGACGATGCCGTCCTCTTCCTTGATCTTCTCGATGGTGCCCCAGGCACGCTCGTACTGAGCGCGCTTCTTCGAGAGGATCAGGCGGCCTTCCTTGTCCTCCTTCTGGAGAACCAGGGCCTCGATCTCGTCGCCGACGGCCACGACCTCGTTCGGGTCGACGTCGTGCTTGATCGAGAGCTCGCGGCTCGGGATGACACCTTCGGTCTTGTAACCGATGTCGAGGAGAACCTCGTCCCGGTCAACCTTGACGATGACGCCGTCGACGATGTCGCCATCGTTGAAGTACTTGATCGTCTCGTCGATGGCGGCGAGGAAAGCTTCCTCGTTACCGATGTCGTTGACCGCAACCTGCGGGGTGGTGGCGGTGGTCTCGGTGCTGCTCGTCATGTGGGAAAGGGCTCCGGCGGACATTGAAAGTCGGTGGGTACTGCTACGCCGGGACCTGTTTCGCACCGAAGAAGCCGGACAGCCTGGGAGGCGCCGAATCCGGACTTCCCGAAGGGAACCGGTGGCGCCTCGACAACCGAGGGGACATGCAACAGATGCGAGCACAGCCTGCTATGTCTGAGGTGCGCAGGCCCGCAGCGCAACTTGTAGCATACGGGGGCTGCCGGGCAGGGTCAATGCGCGAAGGCGCACACCCGGGGCGGATCGCCGCATACCCGGCAGAAATCCAGTCGCACGAGGCTACGGGGGCCGCAGCGAGCACGCTCGGCGCCCCTTTCCCGCGACGGGTTGGACGGAAGAGTACGACGAGGGAGCCCATCATCCAAGAGCCCGGAGCCATGCAAGCGTACGAGTCCCTGCCGGCGGCACCGGCGTCCTCCGTGGACGACGACTCGACGGCCACCCGGCGCGACGCCGGCACCACGGAGAGCTCCCGGGCCAACCGGGGCTGGTGGGACCGGAACGCGGACGACTACCAGGTCGAGCACGGCACCTTCCTCGGCGACGACCGCTTCGTGTGGGGTCCCGAGGGCCTCGACGAGGTGGAGGCCGAGCTGCTCGGACCGGCGGAGGAGCTGGCCGGCCGCGACGTCCTGGAGATCGGCGCGGGCGCCGCCCAGTGCTCACGCTGGCTGGCCGCGCAGGGCGCACGCCCGGTGGCGCTCGACCTCTCGCACCGCCAGCTCCAGCACGCGCTGCGCATCGACGGCGGCGCCGTGCCGCTCGTCGAGGCGGACGCGGGGGCGCTGCCCTTCCTGGACGGCTCCTTCGACCTGGCCTGCTCCGCGTACGGCGCGCTGCCGTTCGTCGCCGACCCGGTGCGGGTGCTGCGCGAGGTGCGCCGGGTGCTGCGGCCGGGCGGCCGCTTCGTCTTCTCGGTGACCCACCCCGTCCGCTGGGCGTTCCCGGACGAGCCGGGCCCCGAGGGCCTGAGCGTGTCCGCGTCGTACTTCGACCGCACCCCTTATGTGGAGCAGGACGAGGAGGGCGGCGCCGTGTACGTCGAGCACCACCGCACGGTCGGCGACCGGGTGCGGGACGTCGTGGCCGGCGGCTTCCGGCTCGTCGACCTCGTCGAGCCCGAGTGGCCCGCGTGGAACACGCAGGAGTGGGGCGGCTGGTCGCCGCTGCGCGGGAACCTGATCCCGGGTACGGCCATCTTCGTGTGCGAGCGGGACTGACGGCGTGATCCGTGACGCCGCGCTGCGGTCCCTGCCGGTCCGTTCGGCGCTGCCCGGGCTGCGGGGTGCGCTCGACGCGGGCGCAACCGCCGTGCTCGTCGCCCCGCCGGGGACCGGCAAGACCACGCTGGTGCCGCTGTTCCTCGCCGGCCTGACCGGCGAGGGCGGCCCGGTGCGCCGCGTCGTGGTCGCCGAGCCGCGCCGGATCGCCGCACGCGCGGCGGCCCGGCGGATGGCGTGGCTGCTCGGCGAACGGGTCGGCGAGCGCGTCGGGTTCACGGTGCGCGGCGAGCGGGCCGTCGGCCCGCGCACGGTCGTCGAGGTCGTGACGACCGGGGTGCTGCTGCAACGGCTGCAACGGGACCAGGAACTCGGCGGGGTCGACGCGGTCCTGCTCGACGAGGTGCACGAGCGTCACCTGGACGCGGACACGACGGCGGCGTTCCTGTGGGACGTACGACAGACGCTGCGGCCCGACCTCGAGCTGGTGGCGGCCTCGGCGACCACGGACGCCGCGGGCTGGTCGCGGCTGCTCGGGGACGCGCCGGTGGTCGAGGCCGAGGGCACCGCGTTCCCCGTGGAGACGGTGTGGGCGCCACCGGCCCGGCCGGTGCGGCCGCCGCACGGCATGCGGGTCGATCCGGCGCTGCTCTCGCACGTGGCCTCGGTGGTGGGGCGGGCGCTGCGGGAGCGGGACGGCGACGTGCTGTGCTTCCTGCCCGGCGTCGGCGAGATCGCGCGGGTGGCGGGACAACTCGGGGTCCCGGACGCGGTCGAGGTGCTCCAGGTGCACGGGCGGGCGCCGGCGCAGGTGCAGGACGCGGTGCTGTCGCCGGGCGGGCGGCGCCGGGTGGTGCTGGCCACGGCGGTCGCGGAGTCCTCGCTGACGGTGCCGGGGGTGCGGGTCGTCGTGGACGCGGGCCTGGCGCGCGAGCCCCGGGTGGATCACGCGCGGGGACTGAGCGCGCTGACGACCGTCCGGGCGTCGCGGGCGGCCGGCACCCAGCGTGCGGGGCGGGCCGGGCGTGAGGCGCCGGGTGTCGTGTACCGCTGCTGGGAGGAGGCGGAGGACGGGCGGCTGGCCCGCTTCCCGTCCCCGGAGATCAGGGTGGCCGACCTGACGGCGTTCGCGCTCCAGGCCGCCTGCTGGGGGGATCCCGCGGCGTCCGGGCTGGCGCTGCTCGACGCACCGCCGGCCGGGGCGATGGCGGCCGCCCGGGAGGTCCTGGCGGCGGTGGGCGCGGTGGACCCGGGCACGGGCCGTGTCACGGACCGCGGCCGGCGCCTCGCCCGGCTCGGCCTGCACCCGAGGCTGGGCCGGGCCCTGCTGGA
>NZ_WWIA01001043.1 GCF_009870065.1 Streptomyces sp. SID5785
GACGATCTGCTGCTCGGCCTCGACCTCGGCGCCGACGACTACATGACCAAGCCGTACAGCCCGCGCGAGCTCATGGCCCGGGTCCGCACCCTGCTGCGCCGCACCCGGCGCGGCGCCCAGGAACCGGCCGCGGACGGGGCGTTCACCGTCGGGGCGCTCGTCGTCGACCCCGACCGGCACGAGGTGTCGGTCGACGGGGCGCCCGTGGAGTGCACGCCGGGCGAGTTCCGGGTGCTCGCCGCGCTGGCCGCCGAACCCGACCGGGTCCTCACCCGGCAGCGCCTGCTCACGGAACTGCACGGGTTCGACCGGTACATCGGCGACCGGACCGTCGACGTCCACGTCATGAACCTGCGCAAGAAGATCGAGGCCGAGCCCCGCCGCCCGGCGCGGCTCCTGACCGTCTTCGGCGTCGGCTACAAGCTGACGGACCCCGCGAAGGGACCGCGCCGTGCGGCGCCGAGCCCGCGCTGAGGGCCGGCGGCCCCGGCCGCCGCTGCGCACCAGCCTGCTCGGCCGGCTGCTCGGCGTCTCCGCCCTCGTCGCCACCTGCTCCGTCGCCGCGACGGCCTGGCTCGCCGTGCAGACCACCTCCGGCGCGATCAAGCAGGAGCAGGGCCAGAACCTCGCGGACGACGCCCGCATCTACGACACCCTGCTCGGCCGCGCCGCGACCCACCGCGACTGGGACGGCGTCGAGGACACCGTGCGCGCCCTCGCCCGCTCGACCGGGCGGCACATCGTCGTCACGACACAGGACCGGAGCCCGCTCGCCGACTCCGCGGGCCCCGGCCCGCACGGTCCGTTGCCCGCCCGCGCCTCCGCCACCCTCGACCCGCTGGCCGTCGACGGCACCCTCGCGGCCGGCCGCAGCGGCACCGACACGACCCCGTCGGCCGACCGGATCGACGCCCGCGCCGTCGGCCCGTTCCGGCTGCCCGCGACCGAACGCGACCGCCTGCGCGCCCTCGCCGACCGGACGACCTCGTGCCTGCGCTCGACCGGCATAGCCGCCGACGTCGTGGCCGGTCCCAGCGGGCGCCCGCACGTGCAGACGATCGGCACCGACACCGGCGGCCTCGCCGCGACCTCCTGCGACACGAGCGCCCTCGACGCCCCGACCGCCACCGAACGCAAGGCGCTCACCTCCCTCACCGACCTCACCAACTCCTGCCTGTCCCGGCAGGGCCACGACCGTGTCGACCTGGCGCTCGACCTGACCTGGCGGCAGGGCCAGGCCCCCTCCGCCGCACCCACCGAACCGCCCGGCCGACGGGCGGCCGTCCCCGTGCCCGTCCCGTCCTCGACGGCCGTCGAGGACGACCGCGCGGTCGCCTCCTGCGTCGGCACCGCCCGCCGCGAACAGCTCACGCCGTACGTCGCCGCGCCCGCGCTGCTCTTCATCAGCGCCCCCACCGGCGGCACCGTGCCCGGCTTCGACCTGTCCCCGCGCAACACCGCGAAGATCGCCGGTGTCGCCGCACTCGTCCTCGCCCTGACCATCGGCGCCTCCGTGCTCGCCGGCACCCGCCTCGTCCGCCCCCTGCACGCACTGACCGGCGCCGCCCAACGGCTCAGGGACGGCCGGGAGACCGAACCCGTCCCGGTGAAGGGCGACAGCGAGATCGGCCGGCTCGCCGCCGCGTTCAACGACATGTCGGCGCACCGCGCCCGCCTCGAGGCCCAGCGCAAGGCGATGGTCAGCGACGTCGCCCACGAACTGCGCACCCCGCTCAGCACGATCCGCGGCTGGCTCGAGGCGGCCCAGGACGGACTCGCCGATCCTGACCCGGCGTTCGTGGCCTCGCTCCTCGAGGAGGCCGTCCAGCTCCAGCATCTCGTCGACGACCTCCAGGACCTGGCCGCCGCCGACGCCGGGACGCTGCGCCTGCACCCGGAGCCCGTGCGCGCCGAGGAGCTGCTCGGCCAGGTCGCCGCCGCGCACCTCGTCCGGGCCGAGGCCGCCGGGGTCACGCTCACCGTCGACCGGCCCGCGCGCCCGCTGCCCGAACTGACGGCGGATCCGGTCCGGTTGCGCCAGGCCGTCGCCAATCTCGTGTCGAACGCCGTACGGCACACCGCCCCCGGCGGCACCGTCACCCTGCGGGCCCGCCCCGGCCCGGGCGGCGACGTACTCCTCGTGGAGGTCGTCGACACGGGCAGCGGCATCCCGGCAGCCGATCTGCCGTACGTCTTCGACCGGTTCTGGCGGGCCGACAAGTCCCGCAACCGCCGCACCGGCGGCAGCGGGCTCGGCCTGTCGATCGTGCGCCGGCTCGCACAGGCGCACGGCGGGTCGGCGACGGCCACCAGCACGGAGGGCGAGGGGTCCGTCTTCACGCTACGACTGCCGCTCGCCGGTCCGGACCGTCCCGATGACGAGACGGCCCGGCCCTGATGCGATGACCACAGCGGTCTGACAGCTTTCTGACAACTTCACGCGAGCCTGGGGCCGTCGATCAAGGACGGTCCGCGACGGACCGGCCGGGACCGGCACCCCGTGGCCGTCCGGCCGCGGGACGACACCGACGAGCCCCCACCGATCTGGAGTTGTCCATGTCCCACCGCCTGTCCCTGCGCACGGCCGCGACGGCCGCCGTCGTCACCGCCGCCGTGCTCGCCCCGGCCGGCACCGCGCTCGCCTCCGGCGGCACCCCCACGCCCGTGCCGAGCCGTACCGCGTCCCAGGAGCCGTCCGCGGTCCCGTCCCAGAAGCCCGCGGAGCAGGCGTCGCCCGCCCCGGCGCGGTCCGCCGCCGAGGGCCGCCGCGGCGAGGCGACTCCCGCCCCGCGTGCGCCCCGTGGCGGCGTGGCCGCGGGGGAGCGCCCCGCGACGGACGACGCCGGAACCTCCCCGGCACTCGTCGGTTCGCTGTCCGCCGCGGCGCTGCTCGCCGGTGCGGGCACGGTCGTGCTGCGGCGTCGCGCCCGGCAGCACTGAGGCGGCCGGTCCGCCACCGCGTGGCGCCGCCCCGTG
>NZ_WWIA01001044.1 GCF_009870065.1 Streptomyces sp. SID5785
CGGCACCGGCACCGGCACCGGCACCGGCACCGGAGACACCGTCATCACCGGCGCACCCGACATCCTTCTCAACGACTCCCTCGACGAGCAGGGCAACGCCTCGCTCGCCCTCCAACTCCTCGGCACCCGCCCCCATCTGGTCTGGTACCTCCCCTCCCTCTCCGACACCTCCGCCGCCACCGACGCACAGAACGACCGCGGCTTCCTCGAACTGATCCCCAAGGGCTGGCTCTGGGGCACACTCCAGCTCTTCGTCGCGGCAGCACTCGCCGCACTCTGGCGCGCCCGCCGCCTCGGCCCCCTGGTCCCCGAGCGCCTCCCCGTCACGATCCGCGCCT
Organism: Streptomyces sp. SID5785; assembly: GCF_009870065.1. Classification (GTDB taxonomy): domain Bacteria; phylum Actinomycetota; class Actinomycetes; order Streptomycetales; family Streptomycetaceae; genus Streptomyces. The sequence goes on from NZ_WWIA01001044.1 coordinate 339, forward strand.
CCGAGACCACCGAAGGCCGCGCCCGCCTCTACCGCAAGGCGAACGCCCGCGACCGCGCCGCCACCGCCCTGCGTCTGTCCACCCGCACCCGGCTCGCCCCCCTCATCGGCGTCCCCCCGTCCCAGGCCCACACGCCCGAGACCTTCCTCCCGGCCCTGGCCCGCCAACTCCCCACGCCCGCCCAGGACCTGCACACCCTCCTCTTCGGCCCGCCTCCCGCGACCGACGCAGCACTCATCGCACTCGCCGACCACCTCGACGCCCTCGAAAGAGAGGTACGCCATTCATGATGGACCCGACCACTGACAACGCCGGGCCCACGACCGATCCCCGCAGCTCACGGGCCTCCCTGGAGGCCCTGCGCGCCGAGATCGCCAAGGCCGTGGTCGGCCAGGACCCCACCGTCACGGGCCTGGTCGTGGCCCTCCTGTGCCGCGGACACGTCCTCCTCGAAGGCGTCCCCGGCGTCGCCAAGACGCTCCTCGTCCGCGCCCTCGCCTCCTCCCTCGAACTCGACACCAAGCGCGTCCAGTTCACCCCCGACCTGATGCCCAGCGACATCACCGGCTCCCTCGTCTACGACACGCGCAGCGCGGAGTTCTCCTTCCAGCCGGGCCCCGCCTTCACCAACCTCCTCCTCGCCGACGAGATCAACCGCACCCCGCCCAAGACCCAGTCCTCCCTCCTGGAAGCCATGGAGGAACGGCAGATCACGGTCGACGGCACCCCGCGCGCCCTCCCCGACCCGTTCATGGTCGTCGCGACCCAGAACCCGGTCGAGTACGAGGGCACGTACCCCCTGCCCGAGGCGCAGCTGGACCGCTTCCTGCTCAAGCTCAACGTCCCGCTGCCCACCCGCCAGGACGAGATCGACGTCCTGACGCGGCACGCGTCCGGCTTCAACCCCCGCGACCTGCGCGCCGCCGGCATCCGCCCCGTCGCCACCGCGGCCGACCTCGAGACGGCCCGCACCGCCGTCGCCAAGACCACCGTCTCCCCCGAGATCACGGGCTACGTCGTCGATCTCTGCCGCGCCACCCGTGAATCACCGTCGCTCACCCTCGGCGTCTCCCCGCGCGGCGCCACCGCCCTGCTCGCCACGGCCCGCGCCTGGGCCTGGCTCACCGGCCGCGACTACGTCACCCCCGACGACGTCAAAGCCCTCGCCCTGCCCACCCTCCGCCACCGCATCCAGCTGCGCCCGGAGGCAGAGATGGAAGGCGTCACAGCGGACTCGGTGATCAACGCGATCCTCACCCACGTCCCCGTCCCCCGCTGACGAGGCCGGAGACGAGAGAACCGACATGGCCCTCACCGGACGCACGGCCCTGCTCGCCGCCCTGGGCTCCCTCCCCGTAGGCATCTGGGAGCCCAGCTGGACCGGCATCCTCGCCGTGAACACCCCCCTGGCCCTGGCCTGCGCCTGCGACTTCGCCCTGGCCGCCCCCGTACGCAAGCTGCGCCTGACCCGTACCGGCGACACCTCCGTACGGCTCGGAGACCCGGCCGACGTCACCCTCACCGTCACCAACCCCTCGCGCCGCCCGCTGCGCGCCCGGCTCCGCGACGCGTGGCCGCCGAGCACCTGGCGCCCCGGCACCGAGTACGCCTCCTCCCGCCACCGCATCACGGTGCCCGCGGGCGAACGCCGCCGCGTCACGACCCGCCTCCTGCCCACCCGTCGCGGCGACCGCACGGCCGACCGCGTCACCGTCCGCTCGTACGGCCCGCTCGGCCTCTTCACCCGCCAGGGCACCCACCAGGTCCCCTGGACGGTACGCGTCCTCCCTCCGTTCCACAGCCGCAAGCACCTGCCGTCGAAACTGGCCCGCCTGCGCGAACTCGACGGCCGCACCAGCGTGTTGACCAGGGGCGAAGGCACCGAGTTCGACAGCCTGCGCGAGTACGTCCCCGGCGACGACACCCGCTCCATCGACTGGCGCGCCACAGCCCGCCAGTCCGCGGTCGCGGTCCGCACCTGGCGCCCCGAACGCGATCGGCACATCCTGCTCGTCCTGGACACCGGCCGCACCAGCGCGGGCCGCGTCGGTGACGCACCACGCCTGGACTCCTCCATGGACGCCGCCCTGCTCCTGGGCGCCCTGGCCTCCCGCGCGGGCGACCGCGTCGACCTGCTCGCCTACGACCGCCGGGTACGGGCCCTCGTCCAGGGCCGCACCGCCGGCGACGTCCTTCCCGCCCTCGTGAACGCCATGGCCCTGCTCGAACCCGAACTCGTCGAGACCGACGCCCACGGGCTCACCGCGACGGCCCTGCGTACGGCTCCGCGCCGCTCCCTGATCGTCCTTCTGACGTCCCTGGAAGCGGCCCCCGTCGAGGAGGGCCTCCTTCCGGTGCTGTCCCGGCTCACCAAGCGCCACACGGTCATCGTCGCGTCGGTGGCCGACCCGGCGATCGAGGACATGGCCGGCGCCCGCGGCACCACGGACGCCGTCTACAACGCCGCGTCGGCAGCCCAGTCCCAGGCCGAGCGTCTGCGCACAGCGGACCAGTTGAAGCGCCACGGCGTCACGGTCGTGGACGCCACCCCCACCGAACTGGCCCCGGCCCTGGCCGACGCCTATCTCGCCCTGAAGTCCGCTGGCCGCCTCTGACCCAGCAAGAAGAGCCCGAGACGAAAGCCCTCCAAGGGGCGGGCGCTCGTCACAAACCCCTGAAACGCAGAAAAGCCCGGACCGTGTACCCGGTCCGGGCTTTCCCTTCTATCAAAAATAGTTCGGCGGCGTCCTACTCTCCCACAGGGTCCCCCCTGCAGTACCA
>NZ_WWIA01000107.1 GCF_009870065.1 Streptomyces sp. SID5785
GATGCTGCTCCAGACCGAGCGGGCCCTGGAACGCCTGGACGCGGGCACGTACGGGCTCTGCGAGAACTGCGGCAACCCGATCGGCAAGGCCCGGATGCAGGCCTTCCCGCGCGCGACCCTGTGCGTGGAGTGCAAGCAGAAGCAGGAGCGCCGCTCCTGACACGCGTGTCGTACTCTCGTCCTCAGTCAGGACCTAGATTGAGGGACTCACGTGGCAGAGGCGGAGCGCATCATCGGTACGCCGGATTCTCCTGAGACAGGGGCGGCCGAGCCGGACAAGGCCGACCCGGCCGGGCAGGCCGACGCCGCCGCGGGCCGGGCTCCGGAGCGCGCGGAGCAGGAGGAGCGCGAGGAGCGGGACGGCCAGGAGGAGAAGGAGCCGCAGGAGGCGGTGGCCGAGCGGCCCCGGGGCAGGCGGCGCATCGCCGTGCTGTTCGCCGTGGCCGCCCTCGCCTACGTCCTCGACCTGGTCAGCAAGCTGGTCGTCGTCGCGAAGCTGGAGCACCGCGAGTCCATCGAGATCCTCGGTGACTGGCTCCAGCTCGAGGTCATCCGCAACCCGGGCGCGGCCTGGGGCGTCGGCGAGGCCTTCACGATCATCTTCACCCTGATCGCGACCGCCGTGATCGTCGTCATCGTGCGGCTCGCCCGCAAGCTCTACAGCCTGCCCTGGGCGATCGCCCTCGGCCTGCTCCTGGGCGGTGCGCTCGGCAACCTCACCGACCGGATCTTCCGTTCGCCCGGTGTGTTCGAGGGCGCGGTGGTCGACTTCATCGCGCCGAAGAACTACCCGGTGTTCAACCTGGCCGACTCCGCCATCGTGTGCGGCGGCATCCTGATCGTGCTGCTCTCCTTCCGCGGGGTCGACCCCGACGGGACCGTGCACAAGGACTGAGCCGGTCGCGCGGGCCCTCGCGTACGGGAGCGGTGGCGCGCTCCGGCATACTCGATGCGTGAGCACCATTCCCGAGGTCCGATCCCTGCCCGTGCCCGACGGCCTGGAGGGCGAGCGTGTCGACGCCGCCATCTCCCGCATGTTCGGCTTCTCCCGCACCAAGGCGGCCGAGCTGGCCGCCGCCGGGAAGGTGACGGTCGACGGCGCGGCCGTCGGCAAGTCCGAGCGCGTGCACGGCGGGGCCTGGCTCGAGGTGGAGATGCCGCAGGCCCCCGCGCCCGTACAGATCGTCGCGGAGCCCGTCGAGGGCATGGAGATCGTCTACGACGACGACGACATCGTGGTGATCGTCAAGCCCGTGGGCGTCGCCGCGCACCCGAGCCCCGGCTGGACCGGCACCACCGTGATCGGCGGTCTCGCCGCAGCCGGGTACCGGATCTCCACGTCCGGCGCCGCCGAGCGCCAGGGCATCGTGCACCGGCTCGACGTCGGCACCTCCGGCCTGATGGTCGTCGCGAAGTCCGAGCGGGCGTACACGTCGCTCAAGCGCCAGTTCAAGGAGCGCGTCCCGGACAAGCGCTACCACGCGCTCGTGCAGGGCCACCCGGACCCGATGAGCGGCACCATCGACGCCCCCATCGGCCGCCACCCGAACCACGACTACAAGTGGGCGGTCATCGCCGAGGGCAAGCCGTCGGTCACGCACTACGACCTCATCGAGGCGTTCCGCTCCGCCTCCCTGCTCGACATCAAGCTGGAGACGGGCCGCACGCACCAGATCCGCGTGCACATGTCCGCGCACCGGCACCCCTGCGCCGGCGACCTGACCTACGGCGCCGACCCGACGCTGGCCAAGCGGCTCGGCCTCACCCGCCAGTGGCTGCACGCGGTCCGGCTCGGCTTCGAGCACCCCTCGGACGGCCGCTGGGTCGAGTTCGAGAGCGCGTACCCCGAGGACCTGCAGACCGCCCTCGACCGGGTCAGGGCGGAGAGCGCATGAGCGCGTACACGCTGCGCGTCGCGCAGACCGCGGCCGACCGGGAGGCCTGCTTCGCCGTCCGCCGCGGCGTCTTCGTCGCCGAGCAGGGCGTGCCCGAGGACCTGGAGTACGACCGGTACGACGCGGACGCGGTGCATGTGCTCGCGGTGCGCGCGGACGGCACCGCGCTCGGCACCGGCCGGCTGCTGACCGGCGAGGCCGCCGCGGTGAAGAACGGCGGGGCGAGGGACGTCGGCGCCCTCGGCCGGCTCGCCGTCACGCAGGAGGCCCGCGGCCTCGGTGTCGGCGCGGCGCTGGTGGGGGCGATCGAGGACGCGGCCCGCGAGCGCGGTCTCACCGCCGTCGACCTGCACGCCCAGACCCACGCCCTCGGTTTCTACGAGCGGCTGGGCTACGAGGTGTACGGGCCCGAGTTCCCCGACGCCGGGATCCCGCACCGGGCGATGCGCAAGCCCCTCGGCTGAGGGTCCGCGGCGGCTCCCCGAGCGGTCCGACGCGACCCCGCGCGGCGGTTTGCCCGGATACGCGTGGCACTCTTGAGGCGGAACATCCTTGATCGTCGAGCCTGCTCGGAGCCCCCGTGGATCAATTGGCCCTGCTGTTCGCGCTGTTGCTCGGGGCTGTGCTGAGCGTTCCGCTCGGCGACCGGCTCGGCCTCCCCTCGCCCGTCCTGATGACGCTTCTGGGCATCGTGCTCGCGCTCATCAGGGCCGTGCCGAACGTCGACATCCAGCCCGACCTGATCCTGCCCCTCGTCCTGCCACCGCTCCTCTACGCGGCGGTGCACCGCACGTCCTGGCGGCAGTTCGCCGCGAACAGAAGACCCATCTTCCTGCTGGCCGTCGCGCTCGTCTTCGTGACGACGGCCGCCGTCGCCTTCGTCGCCAACGCGGTCGTGCCCGGTCTGCCCATCGCCGCCGCGGTCGCGCTCGGCGCGCTGGTGGCGCCGCCCGACCCGGTCGCCGCGACCGCCGTCGCCGGTCAACTGGGGCTGCCGCGCCGCATGGTGTCGATCCTCGAGGGCGAGGGCCTGTTCAACGACGTCACGGCCATCGTGCTCTACCACGTCGCCATCGCCGCCGCCGTGAGCGGCTCCTTCTCGTTCTCCGAGGCCGCCTTCACCCTCGTGCTCTCCGCCGTCGTCGCCATCGCCGTCGGCTTCGGGCTCGCCTGGGCCGCCAACAAGCTCATGGACTACCTGGGCGACGCGACGCTCCAGGTCGGTCTGACCCTGCTCGTGCCCTACGCCTCGTACGTGCTCGCCGAGGAGCTGCACGGCTCGGGCGTGCTCGCGGTCGTGACCACCGCCATGTTCATGGTCGAGCACGCCTTCGACGCCGACGACGTCATGACCCGGCTCACCGGGCGCGCGTTCTGGGACGTCGTCGACACCCTCGTCACCGGCGTCGCCTTCGGCCTCATCGGCCTGGAGGTGCACAACGTCGTGCGCACCGCCGAGGGCCACTGGGCCGAGATGCTCGGCTGGTCGGGCGCCGTCGTGGCCGTCGTCATCGTCGTCCGCCTCCTGTGGCTGCTGCCGATGACCTGGGTGACCCAGCGGCTGCACGCCCGGCGCGACGTGGACGAGGACATCCCGGTGAGCTGGCGGGAGACCGTCGTCATGTGGTGGTCGGGGATGCGCGGCGTGGCCTCCGTGGCGCTGGCGCTCGCCATCCCGCTCACGATGGACGACGGCTCGCCCTTCCCGGCCCGCGACGAGATCGTCTTCATCGCCTTCGGGGTCATCATGGCGACGCTCGTGCTCCAGGGCCTCAGCCTGCCCTGGCTGGTGCGCAAGCTGAAGGTGAAGGCCGACACGGAGGCCGAGCAGTCCTACGAGCGGGACATCGCGCTGCGTGCCGCGAAGGCCGCCAAGCGGCGCCTGAAGGAGATCGAGGAGGTCGAGGAGCTGCCCGAGGAGGTGCAGGAGCAGCTGCTGCGCCGCGCCTACGACATCGGGCTGCGCATCAACCCCGAGCTGGGCGCCGAGGAGCGCCGCGAGGCCCAGACGAAGCGTCTCGCCCGGGTGAAGCGGATCCGCCACATCCAGAACGAGATGATGTCGGCCGCCCGCCACGAGGTGCTCGCCGCCCGCAGCGAGCCGGGCGCCGACCCGGAGATCGTCGACCGCATCCTGCGCCAGCTCGACGTGCGCAGCATGCGCTAGGACACGACTCGGGCCTGGCGGCGGCCGGCTTCGCGCCCGGTCCGGTCCGGTCGGGTCCTGGCCGTGGCCTGGCACCATAGGCGCATGAACATCATGCTTTTCCACTCGATCTACGGCCCGCGGCCCGCCGTCTCGGCCGCGGCCGAGCGGCTGCGGGCCGCCGGGCACGAGGTGTGGACGCCCGACCTCTTCGAGGGCCGTACCTTCGACGACCTGGAGAAGGCCAGGGAGTACCGGGAGGAGGTCGGCAAGGACGAGCTGCTCAGGCGGGCGGTCCTGGCCGCCGCGCCGTACTCGGAGCGGGGCCTCGTGTACGCGGGCTTCTCGCTCGGCGCCGCCACCGCCCAGACGCTGGCCCTGGGCGACGAGAAGGCCAAGGGGCTGCTCCTGCTGCACGGCACCTCGGACCTCGCCGAGAGCGCCTCCGTGGACGAGCTCCCGGTCCAGCTGCACGTCGCCTCGCCCGACGCCTTCGAGACCGACGACTGGCTGAACACCTGGTACCTGCAGATGGGCCGGGCGGGCGCCGACGTCGAGATCTACCGCTACCCGGGCGCGGGCCACCTCTACACCGATCCCGAGCTGCCGGACCACGACGGGGAGGCCGCCGAGGCCACCTGGCGGGTGGCGCTCGGCTTCCTCGACTCCCTGTAGGTCCGCCGGTGCGGGCCGTCCCGGTCAGCGCACCGGGGCGTCGGCCCGCTCCACCTTCTGCGTGCCGCTGAGCGTGCGGTAGGAGCGGGCCCAGGACGTCGTGGCGTTCCGGTCCGCCCGGTCCGAGATCACGTAGTAGTCCATCTGGGTCCGCTCGGCCGTCACGTCCAGGACGCCGTAGCCGTGGGAGTCCATGTCGAGCCACTTCACGTGGCGGTTGGCGGCCTTCACGGCGGTCTCGGCGACCGTGGACAGGGTGTTCGGTGCGACGTGCAGGATGTCGTCCAGGTTGTCGGAGGTCACCGACGTGACGACGAACTCCGTGGCCGCGGACGGCGACAGCGGGTACGTGCCGGCCGTCACCGGGACGTCGTTGGCCCAGGCCATGTGGATGTCGCCGGTCAGGAAGACGGTGTCGCGGATGCCGCGGTCGCGCAGGTGGGAGATGAGCTCCTTGCGGTCGTGCGTGTAGCCGTCCCACTGGTCGACATTGACCGCGAGGCCTCCGGTGGGCAGCCCGAGCAGCTTCGCCAGCGGCTCGAGCAGATGGGCGGGGAGCGAGCCGAACGCGACCGGCGAGATCATCACCGAGGTGCCGACCAGCTTCCAGCGGGCGTCGGACGCGGCGAGCCCCGCCTTGAGCCAGTCCAGCTGGGCCCGCCCGGTGATCGTCCGGTCCGCCGCGTCCACGTCGCCGCTGCCGACGCTCGACTGCTCGGAGCGGAACGAGCGCAGGTCGAGCAGGTGCAGGTCGGCGAGCGTGCCGAAGCGCAGCCTGCGGTAGACGGTGCCCGCCGTCGAGGCGCGGACCGGCATCCACTCGAAATAGGCCTGCTTGGCAGCCTGCTGACGGGCCGCCCAGTCGCCCTCGGCGCCCGGCGTGTGGTTCTCGGCGCCGCCCGACCAGGCGTCGTTCGCGAACTCGTGGTCGTCCCAGATCGCGATCATGGGGTGCGCGGCGTGCATCGCCCGCACGTCCTCGTCGGTCTTGGTCACGGCGTGCCGGATCCGGTAGTCGGCCAGGGACACGATCTCGTGCGTCGGACGGTGCTGACGGACCGTGTACGCGGCCGCCGGGTACTCGCCGGTCCGGTACTCGTAGAGGTAGTCGCCGAGGTGGAGGACGGCGTCCAGGTCGGTGCGCGCGGCCAGGTGACGGTAGGGCGAGTAGTAGCCGGCCTCCCAGTTGGCGCAGGAGACGACGCCGAAGCGCAGGCCGGGGGCGGTGGAGTCGGCGGCCGGGGCGGTGCGGGTGCGGCCGACGGGGGAGAGCTCCTCGCCCACCGCGAAGCGGTAGTAGTACGTGCTCGCGGGGCTCAGCCCGCGCACGTCCGCCTTCACCGTGTGGTCGGTCGCCGCGCTCGCGGTGGCGGTCCCGCTCCCGACGACGCTGCCGAACGCCTTGTCCCGGGCGATCTCCCAGTGCACCGGGACGTCGGGGCCCCGGCCGGAGCCGGGAGTCGCCTCGGCGCTCGGCGTCACCCGGGTCCACAGCAGGACGCCGTCGGGCAGCGGGTCCCCGGACGCGACGCCGTGCTGGAAGGCGGGCGTGTCGGCGGCGTGGGCGGTGGCCGCGGCGGCGAGCGGCGCGGCGAGCACGGCACCGGCGGCCGCCGCCTTGACGACGGTGCGGCGGCGCGGGGTGCGGGGGCCAAAGGAGCGGTCCGGCGTGGTGGCTTCAGATATGCGACTGGTCACGGGCGATCACATTACTGGCCGGTATGCACAACGAGCGGGCGAACCCGAAGAGTTCGCCCGCTCGTCGCGTGGAGGTGGTGCGGTGTCAGCCCTTGAGGGCCTTGTCGATCGCGGTGTTGTAGTCCGCCACCGTCATCGGGGCGTTCTCCCCGTCGGAACCGGTGAGCTTCTTGCCGTTCATCACGAACGACGGGGTGCCCTGGACGCCGTCCTTGTTCTTGTCGAACAGGTCGGACATCTCCAGCGCCCACTTGTCGAAGGTGCCGCTCTTGACGTCCTTCTCGAAGGTCTTGTCGTTCTTCAGCTCGGGGACGGTGTCCGCGACCTTGAGCAGGTACGCGTCGTCCTTGAACTTGTCGTCGGTCTCCTCGGGGTGGAACTTCGTGGAGTAGAGCGCCTCCTTGTACTCGAGGAAGGCGTCCTTGCTCACGTTGAGGGCGGCACCGAGCGCGCTCAGCGCGTTCTTCGAGCCCTCGCCCTGGAGATTGTTGTCGAGGAACGTCGCACCGATGAACTGGATCTTGTACTTGCCGGCGTCCAGGTCCTTCTTCACGGTCGGGCCGACCGTCTGCTCGAAGGAGGCGCACACCGGGCAGCGCGCGTCCTCGTAGACCTTCAGCGTCTTCTTCGCCGAGTCCTTGCCGAGGGTCACCGTCGTGTTGTTCTTGCCGGACGTGTTCTTGGGCGCCACCAGGGACTTGTCCTTGGCGGCCTCCCACTGGCCGGGCTTGTTGTTCTGCATCACCAGGTAGCCGACGCCGCCCGCGACGGCCAGGACCGCGACGATCGACGTGGCGACGATCGCCTGGCGCTTCGCCTTGTCCTTCTTGGCCTGGCGCTCGCGCTCGACGCGCAGCCGCTCGCGGGCCGCGGTCTTCGCCTGCTGGCTGTTGCGCTTGCTCATGAGAAAACTCCGTGGAGGTGTGAAAAAGAGAGACGGGGGACTGTCGTGTGCCGGTCAGAGAACCGGGCACGGAGGTCCGCGCCGTCCCACGGAGTGCGCCCAGAGCCGGGTGCGGGCGGCCCGCACCCGCCGCGTGGGCCGCTGCCGCAGCGGCGCCCGCTCCGGGCGGACGGTCACCGCGGCGCAGGCGAGCAGCAGCGGCCGGAACGTGCCGACCGCCACCGCGCGCAGCAGCTGGGTCAGGGCGTGCTCGCCGCGGCGCAGCCAGGCGGCCGCGAGGAGACCCACCGCGACATGCGCGCCGAGCAGCAGCCAGGAGGCCGCCGGATCGGTGTGCGCGAGGGCCACGGCGGCCTTGTCGCCGGCCCCGCCCGTCATCCGCGCGAACGGGGTGCCGACGCCCCCGGCGCACAGCACGTCGAGACCGAAGGAACGCAGGGGGCCCGCGACCGGGCCCGCCGCGTCGCCGTAACAGATGTGCTGGCCCGTGGTGAAGACCGTGTCCGCGGCCAGCTCCAGCGGGACCAGCAGCGCGGCGATCCGGCCGAAGCCGCGCTCACGCCCGGCGAGCGCGTACGCGAGGACGAACACCGCGCCGGCGATGACCGCGACCGTGGTGAGCGGCAGAGGAGCCCGGGACAGCAGGACGTGCGACGCGGCGGAGAGCGTCACGACGAGCGCCGTGAACAGGGCCGCGCGCACGGCTCTGAGGTGAGTCCGGGATATGTCGTCCATCGCCGAGGAGTGTGCCATGGCCCGCGGTAAGCGATGCCTAAAGGGTTCCTGTGGGTGACGCGGGTGCCGTCGCGCGGGCCGCCGTCACGAGGCCAGACCCGGGATCCGGCCGTTGCGGAACAGGTCCACGAAGATCTGGTGGTCGGCCCGCGCGCGGGCACCGTAGGAGTGTGCGAACTCCACCAGGAGGCCCGCGAAGCCGTCCTCGTCCGCCGCGATCGCCGCGTCGATCGCCCGCTCCGTGGAGAACGGCACCAGCGACTGGCCGGACAGGTCGTCCGCCGCCGCGTGCATCGTCGCCGTCGCCCGGCCGAGGTCGGCGACGACCGCCGTGATCTCCTCCAGGTCGTCGATGTCGCCCCAGTCCAGGTCGACCGCGTACGGCGAGACCTCGGCGACCAGCTGACCCGAGCCGTCCAGCTCCGTCCAGCCCAGCCACGGGTCGGCGTGCGCCTGGAGCGCACGCTGCGAGATCACCGTGCGGTGACCCTCGTGCTGGAAGTACTCACGGATCGCCGGGTCCGTGATGTGCCGCGAGACGGCCGGGGTCTGGGCCTGCTTCATGTAGATCACGACATCGTTCTCCAGGGCGTCGCTGTTGCCCTCCAGAAGGATGTTGTACGACGGCAGCCCGGCCGAACCGATGCCGATCCCGCGGCGGCCGACCACGTCCTTCACCCGGTACGAGTCCGGGCGGGACAGGGACGACTCCGGCAGCGTCTCCAGGTAGCCGTCGAACGCCGCGAGGACCTTGTACCGCGTCGCCGCGTCCAGCTCGACGGAGCCGCCGCCCTCCGCGAAGCGCCGCTCGAAGTCACGGATCTCGGTCATCGAGTCCAGCAGTCCGAAGCGGGTCAGCGAGCGCGCGTCCCGCAGCGCGTCCAGGAGCGGGCCCTCCGCCGTGTCCAGCGTGAACGGCGGCACCTCGTCGCTCTTCGCGCCCGTCGCCAGCGCGTGGATGCGCTCGCGGTAGGCCGCCGCGTACGTGCGCACCAGGTCGGTGATCTGCTCGTCGGAGAGCGCCTTCGCGTACCCGACCAGCGCCACCGAGGCCGCGAACCGCTTGAGGTCCCACGTGAACGGGCCGACATAGGCCTCGTCGAAGTCGTTCACATTGAAGATCAGGCGGCCCGTGGAGTCCATGTACGTGCCGAAGTTCTCCGCGTGCAGGTCGCCGTGGATCCAGACCCGGCTGGTGCGGTCGTCCAGGTACGGACCGCCGTGCTGCTCGCGCTCCACGTCGTGGTAGAAGAGGCACGCCGTGCCGCGGTAGAAGGCGAAGGCGGAGGCCGCCATCTTGCGGAACTTCACCCGGAACGCGGCGGGGTCGGCGGCGAGCAGCTCGCCGAACGCGGTGTCGAAGACGGAGAGGATCTGCTCGCCGCGCTGCTCAGCGGTGGGCTGCGGGTCCGGCATCGCTGGGTGCCTCCTGGTACGGGTGGTGCGTGGGCTCGTGCGACACGCAGGACAAGGTGCTCTGCCTCGTCCAACGCCCGACCGTACTCCGGAGTGCCCGCCGGTTGTCAGTCGCCGGTCGTAGACTTCCCAGCTGTCCCCCGAGGCATCCCCGAGCTGCCCACAGCCCGTCGCCAGCCTGTCGCCCCGTGTTCGCCAATGGAGGCCCTCACCGTGTCCAAGCCGCCCTTCACGCACCTGCACGTCCACACCCAGTACTCGCTGCTGGACGGTGCCGCGCGGCTGAAGGACATGTTCAACGCGTGCAACGAGATGGGCATGACGCACATCGCCATGTCCGACCACGGCAATCTCCACGGGGCGTACGACTTCTTCCACTCGGCGCAGAAGGCGGGCGTCACGCCGATCATCGGCATCGAGGCCTACGTGGCCCCCGAGTCCCGGCGCAACAAGCGCAAGATCCAGTGGGGCCAGCCGCACCAGAAGCGCGACGACGTGTCCGGTTCGGGTGGTTACACGCACAAGACGATCTGGGCGGCGAACAGCACGGGGCTGCACAACCTCTTCAAGCTCTCCTCGGACGCGTACGCGGAGGGCTGGCTGCAGAAGTGGCCGCGCATGGACAAGGAGACA
>NZ_WWIA01001045.1 GCF_009870065.1 Streptomyces sp. SID5785
TTCCGGCCCGGCGGACCCGGCGCTCCCCGGCGAGGGGCGCCTTACTCCCGCCCCATGGGATCCCCCACCGGACCCCGCCCCACCGGATCCCCCACCGGGTCCCGCGCCAGTACCACCTCGTCCGGTCGCTCGTCCCGCTCCCCCGGCAGGGCCACCGAGACGACGGCCGTCACGACGGCGTTCACGCCGAGCGCCACCACCCCCGCGTTCACCCCGGCCAGGGGATCCCGCCCGGTGAAGACGAGCCCGCACACGATCCCGACCCCGGTGACCAGCCCGCTCAGGGCGCCCGTGAGACTCAGACGCCGCCAGACCAGACCCACCAGCAGCATCGGCACGAGCTGCGCCATTCCCTCGTAAGAGATGAGGGACAGCCGCACGAGCGTGTGGGGCGCCGCGTACGTGAGGACGAGCGCGAGGGAGCCCGCGACGACGACCACGATCTGCGACCAGGTCTTCAGCGCGCTCGACGAGTTCCGCCAGCGCGGCACGAGCGAGAAGACGCTGCTGCCCCACATCGTGCCGATGACCAGCATGAACACGGCCATCGGCACGATCGAGGAGAGCGCCGCCGCGACGCCGATGACGCCGACGCCCCACGCGGGCAGCGAGTCGACGACCAGTTTGAGCAGCGCGAGGTTGGAGTCGGCGCCGGTCAGCCCCGGCACGACGAACAGCGCGGCCATGCCGAGCAGCATCGGCACGAACAGCAGGACGTTGTAGGCGGGCAGCCACATCGCGTTGCGGCGCAGCGCGTCGGCGCTGCGCGCGCCCAGGTACCCGGCGACGGTGGTCGGGAAGATGACGACGGTGAGCGCGTTCAGGAACGTCGTCGTGGCGAACCAGCCCTCCCCGTAAGGGGATCCGCCGCTGCCGGGCAGCGTCAGCCAGGCGCTCTTGTGGTCGACGAGCTGCCCGAGGAAGTCCCCGTACCCGTCGAAGTAGTGCAGCGGCACGTACACGGCGAGGAAGGCGAGCGTGACGATGACGAGGAGGTCCTTCATCACGGACACCCAGGCGCTGCCGCGCAGTCCGCTCACCACGACGAACAGGGTGGTGACGGCGAAGCCCACGAAGTACGCCCAGTTCAGGCTGATGGCGCCGTAGGAGATCGTGGAGACGACGACGCCCATGCCGGTGAGCTGCAACTGGATGTACGGGAGCAGCAGCACGGTGACGAGGATCGCGACGGCGGCGCCGAGCCAGGGCCGGCCGAACCGGTGCGCGACCATGTCGGTGATGCTGACGAGCCCGTGTGCGCGGGCGTAGGACCACAGCATGGGGCCGACGACGTATCCGACGGCGTAGCCGCAGGACATGTAGGCGACGACGTAGAGCACGGGCGCGCCGAAGGTGTAGCCCCAGCCGGCGGCGCCGAGGTAGCTGAAGCTGGTGTAGCCCTCGCCGGCCATGAGGACCCAGATGAAGACGGCCCCGAGGCTGCGGCCGCCGACGGACCATTCGGCGAGTCCTCCGCCGCGCCCCTTGCCGCGCACGGCGAGCAGCCCGAGGGCGACGGTGCCGGCCATGAAGACGGCGAACAGGGTCGTGGCCACCGCTCCGTCACTCATCGCCGGCCTCCGTCCGGGTGCCCGGCGCCGTCTCCGTGCGGGCGCGCAGCCGCTGGTCGCCGCGCCAGGTCAGCCAGACGGCGACGGGCGTGAGGAGGGTCGCCGCGAGGAGCCACACGAAGAGGAACGGCAGCCCGATCAGGACCGGTTCGACCCGGTTCACGAACGGGAGCGCGCCGATGTACAGCACGAAGGGCACGAGGAGCCAGAGGAGATGGGGCCGTCGCTTGATCACGGACGACGACCTTACTCAGCGGCGTTCACCGGGGCGTCATCGAGCGGAGCGTGCCCCACACCACCAGCCGGTACCGCGACGTGAACTCGGGGGTGCAGGTGGTGAGGGTGATGTAGTACCCGGGTTTCTCGTACCCGGCGCCCGCGACGACCCGGCTGCGGGGCACGGCCGCGATCACTCCGCCGTCGCGCGCGGAGGTCTGCGCGAGGCTCTTGTCGACCACGTACGTGAACACCGCGTTCTTCGTCTCGACGGTGAGGGTGTCGCCGCGGCGCAGCCGGTTGATGTGGCGGAACGGTTCGCCGTGGGTGTTGCGGTGCCCGGCGAGCGCGAAGTTCCCGGCCCCGCCGGGCTGGGCGGTGCCCGGGTAGTGGCCGGCGTAGCCGTGGTTGAGCACGTCGGCCTTGCTGACACCCTGGGCGACGGGCACCCGCAGGCCCAGGCGCGGGATGCCGAGGACGGC
>NZ_WWIA01001046.1 GCF_009870065.1 Streptomyces sp. SID5785
TCGGCGTACTCGGCAGGCCGCTACGACCTCACCGTGCACGGGCCGAACGGCTTCCTGCGCACGTTCCAGGGGGACAACAAGGCCGCGGGCCCCGAGGTGACCGCCCGCCACGACGCGGCCACCGGCGGCCTCGCGCTCACGCTCACGAACCCGACGGCCGCGACGGTCCGGCTCACGGCCACCAACGCCTACGGCGGCGCCGCGAAGACGTACTCCGTGCCGGCCGGCGGGACGGTCCGTGCGAGCGTCGACCTGACGGGCACCCGGCGCTGGTACGACCTGAGCGTCGTCGCCGAGGGCCTCGACGGATACCTGCGCCGGCTGGCCGGGCACGTGGAGAACGGCACGGCGGGCGTGAGCGACCCGGCGATCGCCACCGTCTGAGGCCCTGCGCCCCTCCGCAGGCGCGGGCACCCGCGGAGGGGCGTACCTCACATCGGACGAGCCGGCCGGATTCCCGGGACGGCGCGATAGTGTGCCCGGGTGACGACGCAATCGAACACCCCTGCTGGCTGGTACCCGGATCCTCAGGGGACTCCCCAGACCCTGCGGTGGTGGGACGGTTCCCAGTGGACCGAGCACACGCACGCCGCGGGCGCCCAGGTGCCCCCGCAGGCCGCCCAGCCGCAGCCCCAGGCCCAGCCGGCGGCGCAGCCCCAGGCCGCCGCCCAGCCCGCGCAGGCCCAGCAGCCTCATGCGGCGCAGCAGCCCCAGCAGCAGCCCTTCGGCGGGCAGCCGCAGCAGCAGCTTTTCGGCGGGCAGCCGCAGCAGTCCCCGCAGTACACGGACCCGGCCCGGGTGCAGCACCAGGTGCAGCAGCAGGCCGGTGTCGCGCCGGGCGCGCAGGGCGGCGGCTCGCTGTTCACCGAGCCGGTCCTGGTCGTGAACCAGAAGGCCAAGCTGATCGAGCTGACCAACGAGTACAGCGTGATGGACCAGCAGGGACGTCCGCTCGGCACGGTCACCGAGATCGGCCAGAGCGGTCTGAAGAAGGCCCTGCGCTTCGTCTCCAGCGTCGACCAGTTCATGACGCACAAGCTGGAGATCCGTGACGCCTACGGGCAGCCGCAGCTCGTCCTCACGCGCCCCGCGAAGTTCATCAAGTCGCGGGTGATCGTCGAGCGCCCGGACGGCTCCCCGGTCGGCGAGATCGTCCAGCAGAACGCCATCGGAAAGATCAACTTCGGCATGATGGTGAACGGCCAGCAGGTCGGCGCGATCAAGGCGGAGAACTGGCGGGCCTGGAACTTCGCCATCGTGGACCACGCCGACCAGGAGGTCGCGCGGATCACCAAGACGTGGGAGGGCCTCGCCAAGACGATGTTCACCACGGCGGACAACTACGTCCTGCAGATCCACTTCCAGCTGCCCGAGCCGCTGCTCAGCCTGGTCGTGGCGACGGCGCTGACGGTCGACACCGCACTCAAGCAGGACTCGCGCGGATTCGGCTGACCGGACCCGGCGCCGCCCGGCGGCGCCGCCGCTTCATGGGTGTGGGCCCGTACCCCGGCCGGGGTACGGGCCCACACCCATGAACGGGCAAGCACGCGTCACGAGGCCCGCAGCACCACCGGTTCCGCCGGCTCCGGTTGGGCGGGCAGCGCGGGGAGCGGCACCACCGACCCGAGCACCTCGGCAGGGTCGGGCAGGGACGAGCGGGTGAGCAGTATCACGCCGCGGGCCGCGATCACGGCACCCGCCAGGGCGAGCGCGAGCCCCGCGATCCCGCCCTGCAGCCGTTCGCCGAGCAGCGAGAGGCCGATGACGGCGGCCGCCACCGGGTTCGACAGGGTCACCATCGCGAGCGGGGCGCCGAGTCCGCCCCGGTACGCGGTCTGGGAGAGCAGCAGCCCGCCCGCCGCGAACGCGGCCACGAGCACCGCGACGACGATCACCTGGACGTCGAGCAGGGGCCCGGACCGGTCGGTCACCGCCACCGTCACGGTCTGCGTGAGCGCGGAGGCCACCCCCGACGCGACGCCGGACGCGGTCGCGTGCCGCAGCCCCGGCCGGGCGCTGCGCCGGGCGAGCACGCCGATGAGCGCGGCCGTCGCGCCCGCCACCGCGAGCGCTTCCGGCAGCGAGAGCGTGTCGTCCGGCGCCGGACCGGTCGCCGTCACGAGCAGTGCGGCGAGGCCCGCCAGGGTCAGCGCGGTCCCGCGCCACTCGCCGCCGGTCACCCGCCGTCCGGCGAGCCGGGCGCCGAGCGGCACGGCCGCGACGAGCGTGAGCGCGCCGAGCGGCTGCACGAGGGTCAGCGGGCCGTACTTGAGGGCGGCCACGTGCAGCAGCGCCGCCGAGGCGTTGAGCCCGACCGAACCCCACCAGGCCCCGCTGCCGAGCAGACGGCCCACACCGGCGCCGCTCTGCGCGGTGCGGGACGCGAGCCGCTCCTGGGCCACGGCCGCCGCCGCGTAGGCCACGGCGGAGACGAGGGAGAGCGCGACGGCGATCACGGTGGCGCTCACCGCAGCGCTCCCGTCCGCGCGGGCGGCGGGGTGGTCGCGGCGGAGGCCGAGCCCGCGGTCACCTGGACGGGGATGCGGGTGGGCACCCGGTCGAGGACCTGGACCGCGGACAGCGCGTCGGGAGGCGTGCGGAAGTCCGCGTGCGCGGTCCACGGCGCGGGGCTGCCCGGCAGCTGCGCGGCGGCCGGCACGGCGGGGTGGGCCGGCGCGGGGAGCAGGTGGCGGCGCAGCCGGGGCGCGCCGACGGCGGCGGGCATGCGCAGCGCGGCCAGGGCGAGGGCGAGGAGCGCGGCGGCGACGAGCGAGTCGAGCCAGTAGTGGTTCGCCGTGCCGACGATCACGGCCAGGGTCAGGAGCGGGTGCAGCAGCCACAGCCAGCGCAGGCGCGAACGGGTCGCCGCGATCAGGCCGATCGCGACCATGAGCGCCCACCCGAAGTGCAGGGAGGGCATGGCGGCGAACTGGTTGGCCATCGTGTCGGTGTCCGGCTGTGCGGCGTAGACCGAGGGGCCGTAGACCTGCGCGGTGTCCACGAGGTGCGCGGCCGGCAGCATCCGCGGCGGGGCCAGCGGGAAGGACAGGTGCAGCACGAGCGCGGCCGCCGTCAGGACCGCGAGGACGCGCCGCGTCCACACGTAGTGGCGCGGGCGGCGCAGGTACAGGAAGACCAGGAGCGCGATGGTCGCCGGGAAGTGCACGGCCGCGTAGTAGGTGTTCGCGACGTGCACGAGCGTCTCGCTGTGCAGCAGGAGGCCCTGGACGGACCCCTCGCCGGGGAGGTGCAGGGTGCGCTCGAGGCTCCACACGCGGTCGGCGTTGTGGAAGGCCTCGTCGGTGTGGCCGTTCGCCAGCTGCCGGCCGAACTTGTAGACGAGGAAGAGTCCTGCGACCAGCAGGAGCTCGCGGACCAGCGGTGGCCGGGCGGTGCGGCCCGGCTCCGGCTCGGCAGGCTCGGTAAGGGAAGTCATCCCCCGGCCTCTTTTCATGACGACTGGGTGGTGCGTGATGGCTCTGGTGCGCTTGTGGCGCGCCGGTGAATGCGGCGCCAACCGCATTCATCGATACGCCAGTGTACCGATACGGAGGCGTACCGGTACACTGGCGTATCGATAGCGGATGTGATCTCATCGACACCGCAGGCCGCACCGCTACCGTGGACCCGACACGGACGTGGACCAGCGAGGGAGAGCAGAGTCATGACGGCGCGAGAAGGCTCCCTCCCCTGTGGACCGGCCGGCTCCCGACGTTCGAAGATCAGCGCCGAGCGCGCCCAGGAGCTCTACGACGCGATCCTCGACCAGCTGCGCGAGCACGGGTACGAGGCGCTCACCATGGAGGGCGTCGCCGCTCAGGCCTGCTGCAGCAAGTCCACGCTCTACCGGCAGTGGCGCACGAAGCCGCAGATGGTGGCGGCGGCGCTGCGTGCGGGCAGCTGCGTCAAGTTCCTCGCGGCGGACACGGGCAGCCTCGCGGGCGACCTGATCGCGGCGGCGGGGAACGCGGCGGAGCAGGCCACGCGGGACACCGCGCTGCTCCAGGCGCTCGGCCACGCGATCCTCCAGGACGAGGACCTCAAGCACGCGCTGCGCGAGGCGCTCGTCGACCCCGAGCTGGACTCGATCGGCGCGATGGTCGAGCGCGCGGTGGCCCGGGGCGAGGTCCCCGCCGACCACCCGATGCTGCCCTACCTGGCGGCGCAGCTCTTCGGAGTCATGCGCAGCCGCCCCATCCTGGAGGGGCGTCACGCGGACGCGGACTATCTGGTCCGCTTCGTGACGGACGTCCTCGTCCCGGGACTCGGTCTGGCCGTACCGGCACGGACCACCTGATCGGGAGACCGCCGGCCGCAGGGATGACCGGCCGGCGGTCTGCCCGCGCCGCACCGTGGGGACGGGGGCGGCGCGCACCCCCGGCCGGGCGGGCTTCTCCTTGAGCGGAGGGGAGCCCGCCCGGCCCTGTGTGTGTCCGGGGCTGGACGCGCCCGGCGGACGTCCTCGCCCTCGGACGTCCTCGCCCCCCAGGCGTTCTCGCCCGTCAGACGTCCTCGCCGCTGCCGCCCGTGCCGCCGCCGGTGATCCGCGACTCCTTGACGCCCTGCACGATCTTGTCGATGGCGGTGTCGTCGGGCCCCGCCGCCTTCTCCTTCGCCGTGCGCGGGACGTCCACGCCGATCCGCAGCACGATGAGCGTCTTCGGGTCGCGGGGCGAGGGGAACGCGACGGACTCCACCCAGGCGTCCAGGCGGGACTTGGTGTCCACCATCCACCGCACCCGGTAGCCCTGCCGGCCCGCGACCGTCACCTTCTTCGCCACCAGCTGGTCGTGCTGGAGCAGCCCGCCGTAGGTCTTGCCGCCGTAGGACGCCTCCGCGTTCTTGGCGATGTCCTCCTTCGCCGCCGCCTCGGCCGTCGTGGCGTCCAGCTTCAGGGACTTGGCGGACGAGGCCGACGCCCCGCCCTTCACGCAGGTCTTGCCGCTGTCGTCCGGGCACGCGTACGGGCCGGTCGTCGCACCGGCCCCGCCCGCGCCGTCCGTACCCGTCCAGCCCTCGAGCACCGGCAGCGCCACCCCGTTCGCCACGTCCGTCGCGAAGCCCTTGTCGAGCGGCTCCTGCGGGGCGTCCGGCTCCTGCGGGGCGCCGCTCTCGCCGCCCGCACCGCCACCGCCGCCGTCCCCGCCGTCCGGGCCCGGCGGCCGGGTCCGCTCCTTGGGGGAGGCCGACTCGCCCGCCACCGTGTCCGAGCCCCCGTCGCCGTCCGCGGTGAGCGCGTACACGCCGCCGGCTATCCCCGCGAGCACGGCCACCGCGACGCCCGCGGCGACCGCGATGCGTGCACGGTTGCGCGGCTTCGGCGGCAACTGCCCCGGATAGCCCGGGTGTCCGGGATAACCCGGCTGCGCGCCGTACGCCGGAAACG
>NZ_WWIA01001047.1 GCF_009870065.1 Streptomyces sp. SID5785
GGACTTCCCCCACGTAGCACGAAGGAGACAGGCACCGTGTCTTTGCTCCGCACCCCCCACCCGCCCCTGCGGCGGACCGGCCTCACCGCGCTCTCCACCGTCCTGGTCCTCGCCGCGGGCCTGGGCGTCACCCAGGCCACCGCGGCACCGGCCGCCGACCCCGTGGCCCAGGTCTGGATCACCACTCCGGACGGCTCCCGGCAGCTCAGCCCCGACGGGAGCCTGCCGTTCGACCAGTCGCCGCAGCAGACCGACATCAGCGTCGACGCCGGACAGACCGCCCAGCGCTACACCGGCGCCGGAGCCTCCGTCACGGGCGCCTCGGCCCATCTGATCCAGCAGCTCCCGGCGGACCGAAGGGACGCGCTGCTCCGCTCGCTGTTCTCGTCGTCGGGCGACGGGATCGGGCTCAACTACCTGCGCCAGCCGCTGGGCAGCAGCGACTTCGACGCCGGAGGCGACCCGTACTCGTACGAGGACAGTCCCGGACAGTTCTCCCTCGCACGCGACCAGCAGGAGATCGTTCCGGTCCTCCGACAGGCCCTGGACGTCAACCCGTCCATCCGCTTCATGGGCACACCCTGGTCACCGCCGGCCTGGATGAAGACCGGCAACTCACTCAACGGCGGCGAGCTGAAGCCCGAGCACTACGGGGACTATGCCGACTACCTCGTGAAGGCGATCCAGGCCTACGGGCAGGAGGGCGTCGAGCTGACGGACCTGACCGTGCAGAACGAGCCGGAGAACCCGACGAGTTACCCGTCGATGCAGATGAGCGCGCAGCAGCAGGCCGACTTCATCACCGTGCTCGACCAGAAGCTCACCGAGGCGGGCCTTCCGACGAACATCCTCGCGTTCGACCACAACTGGGACCACCCGAACTACCCGCTCGACGTCTTCTCCCGTACCTCCGGCATCGACCGCGTCATCGGTGCGGCCTTCCACTGCTACGCGGGCAGTCCCGACGCCGAGAAGCAGGTCGCCGACACGGGCAAGCGGGTCTTCTTCACCGAGTGCTCGGGAACCGACAGCGACAACCCCGCGAACACCTTCGCCGACAGCCTCCGCTGGCAGGCCGAGAACCTCGTCGTGCAGAACATGCGCAACGGCGGCGAGACCGTCGTGACCTGGAACCTCGCGCTCGACCAGAACGGCGGCCCGCACCAGGGCCTGTGCGGCACCCGGTGCAACGGCGTCGTCGAGATCACCCCGGACGGCGTCGACCGCGGTCCCGAGTACTACTCGCTGGGCCACCTCAGCAAGTTCGTCCAGCCCGGCGCCACCCGGATCGGCTCCAGCAGCCAGCAGTCCGGCGGCGTCCAGGACGTGGCCCTCCAGAACCCGGACGGCACCCGCGTCGTCTACACGGTCAACACCTCGGGGAGCACACAGAGTTTCTCCGTCACGGACGAAGGCCGCTCGCTCGGGTACAGCCTGCCGGCGGGCGCGGTAGCCACGTTCGTCTGGAACCCCGACGCCTGACCGGCCCCCGCGGCATCTCCCGACGGGGTGCCGCTCCGTCCCCCTGACCGTCCCGGCGGCGTCCGCCGATGCCCCGGACGGTCAGGCCAGTCCCGCACCGATCGCGCGCCGCACCGCGTCCGCGCGATCGCGGATGTCCGCCTTCGCGAACAGGTTGTTGATGTGTGTCTTCACCGTGGCCTCGCTGATGAACAGCTTCTCGGCGATCGCGCGGTTGGGCAGGCCCTCACCGATCAGCGCGAGCACCTCGCGCTCACGCGGGGTGAGGTCCGCGGGCAGCGACTGCGCGGCGGCCGGAGCCGCGGTGCGGACCGAGGCCACGAGCCGGTCCTGCACCTCACGGTCGAGCACCGACTGCCCTGCGGCGGCCGCGCGGATCGCCCGCAGGATGTCCTGCCGCCCCGCGTTCTTCGTCAGGTAACCGCGGGCTCCCGCGCCCAGCGCGGCGAGGACCGACTCGTCGTC
>NZ_WWIA01001048.1 GCF_009870065.1 Streptomyces sp. SID5785
TCGGCCGCGGCGACGACGGTCTCGGCCTCGGCGGCGGCCGGGGCACCCGTGGGCGCGGTGGCGCGGCGGGTGGCGCGACGGCGCGGCCTCGCGGGCGCGGCGTCCTGCGCGGGGGTCTCGGCGGCCGGTACGGCGGCCGGGGTCTCGACGGCGGCCTCCTCGGCCTCGTCGGTGAGGTCCTCGACGGCGTCGGCGGCCACGGCCTGCGGCGGTCCGGCGGGGCGCGACGCGGCCCGGCGCCGACGGCGCGGGGGCAGGGTGTCGCTGGGGCTGTCCACCTCGGGGGTGGTCGGTTCGGTGCGCTCGGGCATGCGGGTGGATCTCCCGTCAGGCCCCCGGGCGCCGCGCCTGGTCCATGACCGGTGACGTCCGCGGCTCGCGCGGGCGGAATTCCGCTCGCGGTGCCGCCGGTCCGGGGCGCGGGCGCCGCACGGGGGCTCTCTGTCTGTTCTCGCCGGTTCCGGTACGCGATGTACGTACGGCCTGGCGAAAGTCCTTGGGTGGGTGCGCTGCCCGACCCAGGTGGCTCCCGAGTACGAGGGCGGCGCTACGACGACCGCCTTACGCGGAACCTTCCACGGCAGACGCCGTCGCGGTGGCAGAACCAGGGGCCGCCGTGAGGGCGGCCCGGTCTGCCTCGCGGTCGGGCGCGAGCGGGTCGGTCACCGTGCCGGTCTCTTCATCGAAAGGCCCCTGCGCCAGCCTGGTCACCGCTGCGGGGACCGGCGGCGCCAGGTCGGCCACGGCGCGGAGACCGGACAGGACGTCGTCGGGTCGAACGGCGGGCGTCACGTGCCGAACAACCAGGCGCAGTATCGCACAGGCCTCGCCGGTGGGCCTATCAGCCGGAACATCGGGTGCGACGGCTTCGAGGCTGACGACGGCGGCGCGGGCGTCGAACGTACGGATGCCGTTCTTCGTCCGGCGCTGCACCTCGACCGTCCCGGCGGCGCGGAACGTCTCGGCGGCCCGTGCGGCCTCCTCGACGTCCACCCCGTCGAGCCGCAGCTCCCACACGGAGGCGGTGAGCCGGTCGGCGAGGCCCGAGGTGTGGGCCTGCACCGCGTCCACGATGTCGAGGCCCACGGGCATCGACTCGTCGAGCAGCTCCCTGAGCTTCTCGGGGTCGCGCGGCGCGGTGAGCGCGATCTCCAGGTACTCGGCCTCACTGCCCGTGCCGGTGGGTGCGGCATTGGCGTACGACACCTTCGGATGCGGCGTGAACCCCGCCGAGTACGCCATGGGCACCTCGGCGCGGCGCAGCGCACGCTCGAAGGCGCGCTGGAAGTCACGGTGGCTGGTGAACCGGAGGCGGCCGCGCTTGGTGTAGCGCAGTCGGATGCGCTGCACCGCGGGTGCGGGCGGCGGGCCTACGGGCTGTCGCTTGCCCAGTGTCCTGATCCTTAGTGGAGGTCGGTCTTCGTGAGAGGGGTCGTACTCCTACCAAGAGTACGTGTCCGGGCGTCGCCCGGTTCCCGCCGGTCCCCGGCCTGCACGAACGTGGCGGGCTCGGCGGGCTGCGGCGCGCCGAACAGGGCGCGCCGCACGTCCGCGCGGGCCCGGCGGACGGCGGCCCGCACCTCCCGGCCGAGCGTGGCGGCCGGCCGCCACACGTGGTCCCGCACGGCATGGCCCATCGGGGTGAGCACCGTGCGGTAGGTCCAGCGGACGGGCTCGACGAGGATCCGGCGCACCAGGAGGGCGAGGAAGCGGCCGACGGCGCGCGAGATCCGGCCGGCGATCCGCCAGGCGATGCCGAGCGCGTCCGCGATCTCCCGGCCGACGACGGCCAGAGCGCGCCCGACGGGGGCGAGCACGTACTGCCACAGCGCGACGAGCGGCACGACGCACACCCAGCGCAGCAGCACACCGACACCACGCGCCACACCGGCCACGACCCACAC
>NZ_WWIA01001049.1 GCF_009870065.1 Streptomyces sp. SID5785
ACGGCGGGTCAGTCCACGATCGCCATGTCCCGCGCCGTGGCGTTGAGGCGCCGGCCGCCGTCCTCGGTGACGGTGACGATGTCCTCGATGCGCACGCCGAAGCGGCCGGGCAGGTAGATACCGGGTTCGACGGAGAAGCACATGCCGGGCACGAGCTCCTGCTCCTCGCCCTCGATCATGTACGGGGGTTCGTGCGTGGTGACGCCGATGCCGTGCCCGGTGCGGTGGATGAAGTAATCGCCGTACCCGGCGTCGGTGATGACCCGGCGGGCGGCGCGGTCGACGTCCTGGCAGGTGATGCCGGGCCGCACGGCGTCGCAGGCCGCGGTCTGCGCCGCGCGCACGACGTCGTGGACCTCGCGCTCCTCGGCGGTCGGCTCGCCGACGTGCACGGTGCGGGTGGTGTCGGAGCCGTAGCCGTGCTTGAGGCCGCCGAAGTCGAGGACGACCATGTCGCCCCGCTCGATGACGCGGTCGCTCGCCTCGTGGTGCGGGTTGGCGCCGTTGGGCCCGGAGCCGACGACCGTGAAGTCGACCTGGGAGTGTCCGAACTCCTGGAGCAGGCGCGCCAGTTCGCGTGCGATGTCGCTCTCCCTGCGCCCGGAGAAGCGCACCTTCCTGATCTCCTCGTACGTGGCGTCGGCGGCCGCGCCGGCCGCCGCGAGGCGCTCCAGTTCGGCCGCGTCCTTGACCGCGCGGAGCATCGGCAGCGCCTCGGTGAGCGAGACGTACGACGTGCCGGGCAGGGTCTTCTGCAGGCCGAGGAGGTGCATCGCCCAGGCGTTGTCGCTGACCCCGAAGCGGCCGGCGCCGTCCATCAGCGGCGCGGTCACCTCGTACGGGTTCTTGCCGTCGGTCCAGTCGTGCAGGGTCATCGCGTCGGCGCCCGCGGCCTTGGCGGCGTCGGGTGCCTCCAGGGTGGGCACGACGAGCGTGGGCCGCCGCCCCGCGGCCAGGACGAGCAGCGTGAGCCGCTCGGTGTCGGCGGGCACGTGGTAGCCGGTGAGCCAGACGAGGTCCGGGCCGGGAGCGACGAGCACACCGGCGAGCCCGGCGTCGGCGGCGGACTGTGCGGCACGGTCCATCCGGGCCCGGTAGTCGGCTGCGGTGAAGGGCGCGGGTGTGCCGGTCGTCATGTCCGGTGCCTCCATGCGGTGAGCGGGTCCGTCGGCGGGTCTGCGCGCGGTGGAGCGATACCTCCACGGGCAGCATCCTGCCCGCCCTCGGGGGACCGCGCGACTCCATTGTCCGCGGCCGTCGGGCGGGCCCCGCGGCGGGGCGGTGCCCCCGGCAGGGGTCAGGTGACGACCCCGGGCACGACCGTCAGATCCTGCCGCGTGCCGTTGTCGTGGCGGACCTTGACGCGCAGCTCGCGGCCGGGGTGCGCGTCCGCGACGACCGCGGCGAGGTCGCTCGCCGAGCCGACCGCGGCCGCGCCCAGGTGCAGCAGGACGTCCCCGCGCACCAGGCCCGCCGTGTAGCCGGGGCCGGGCACGTGCACGGCCACGACGAGCGCGCCCGGGCCCCCGGGTGCGTCGACGACCTCCACGCCGAGGCTGCTGCCGACGGCCGGCCGGGTCGGTCCCGGCGCCGCCGAGGCCCCCGGGGCCCCGGCGGACGGCGTGGACAGCGGGGCGGACGGCCGCGCGGACGACGGGTGTCCGGACGACGGCCCCGAGGGCGCCGCCCGCTGCTGCGCCTGCTGCATCTCGGCCATCCGGCTGAGCGCGACGACCCCGGTGCCGACGGTGCCGAGGCCGACCCCGGCGAGCACCAGGACCACGGCGCAGCAC
>NZ_WWIA01001050.1 GCF_009870065.1 Streptomyces sp. SID5785
TGGTCATGGGTGACCATGACGATGGTCCTGCCGTCGTCGTCCACCGCCGCGCGCAACAGGTGCAGTACTTCTCGGGCCGCGTTGGTGTCCAGGGCGCCCGTGGGTTCGTCCGCGAAGATCACGGCGGGTTCGGCCAGGACGGCGCGCGCGAACGCCACGCGTTGCTGCTGGCCTCCCGAGAGCTCCCCCGGCAGATGATCCGCCCGGTCCTTCAGCCCCAGACGGGCGAGAAGGGCGTCGACGGCGCCGCGGCGCGGTCTTCGTCCGGCGAGCTCCAGCGGAAGCGTCACGTTCTGCCGGACGGTCAGGGTCGGCAGGAGGTTGAACGTCTGGAACACGAAACCGATCCGGTCCCGGCGCAGCCGCGTGAGCTCCGCCTCGCCGTACCGGGACAGGTCCTCCCCGCCGATGTGCACGCTGCCGGAGGTGGGTCTGTCGAGACCGGCGGCGCACTGCAGAAGAGTGCTCTTCCCGGAGCCGGAGGGGCCCATCACCGCGGTGAAGGTGCCCGCGCCGAAGCGCGCGGAGACATGGTCCAGCGCACGTACGGAACCCGCTTCACGGCCATGGATCTTCGTGACGTCGCGCAGCTCGACCGCCGGTTCACCGGCGGGTGTCTCTCGGGAGGCGAACGACATGGATGGGTACGGCGTATGCGTCATGCGTGCATCGTACGCATCAGCCGAACGAAATCAAATCCGCCCCATCACACTCCTACTTGCAAGCTCATCACGTCACACCGCACCACGACTGCTATATTTCGTGACGACCGTCCCGAGCTCCTGAGCGTCACGAAATGAAGTGAACCAGCTGATGACCTGTGAGGAATGCGGCCGCCCCGTCCACGCCAAAGGGCGCGGCAGGCCGCCGCGGTACTGCTCGACGGCCTGCCGGTCGAGGGCGTACCGGGCCCGCCACGACGCCAGGGGCGCCGGCCTCTCCGGTACGGACGCGCACGCGCCACGCCAGTCCGCGCCGCAGGCAGGCGACCCGCACCGGAGCGGTCCCGCGGAAGGGAGCCTGACCGCGCAGCGGATCGTGGAGGCCGCCATCAGGATCGCGGACAGCGAGGGTCTCGAGGCGCTGTCCATGCGGCGCACCGCGGCTGATCTCGGGGTAGGGGTGATGTCGCAGTACCGGCACATCCCCGACAAGGAGACGCTGATCGATCTCACGGTGGAGACGCTCTTCGCCGCTCATCCGCTGCCCGCCCGCGGCGCACACGACTGGCGTGCCGCGCTCGAGCTCTCCGCGCGGTCCGAGTGGGAGATCTACCGGGCGCATCCGTGGCTCGCCCTGATCGTCGCGGGGACGACCCGCCCCCCGCTGGCGCCGTCGATGATGGCCTACACGGACTGGCGCATGCGGACCGTCGGCGAGCACGGTCTGACGCTGCCCGCCATGCTGCAAGTGGCCGTCGCCGTCAGTACGGCGGTGCAGGGCTCGGCGCTGGCGCTGGCGCGGGCCGGCAGCGCCGCCGAGGACGAGGCGTGGCTCGCCTCGCGCCAGTCGGCCATCAGCGCGGTCTTCGCCCACCGGGAGTTGCCCCTCATCTCGCGGTTCGGCGCCGCCGAGTTCCGGGCCGTCTCCCCGGAGAACGTCTTCGAGTTCACCCTGCGCTGCACCCTCGACGGCATCGAGGTCCTGCTGTCCGGACAGCGGGAGAAGTAGGCCCGGCGGGAGGTCCGGTGCGGCACCGGTCGTCCCGACCCGCGTGACCGGGCCGTCAGCGGTCCGCGTCCACCCGCACCCACTGGGCCTTGGAGGGCGTCCCGTGCTGGTCCGTGGCGAACACCATGTACCAGCCGGCCGGGACGAGGGAGGCGTCGTCGGGGACGGTCGCGCCGAGCGAGCCGTCGGCCCGGCGTTCGGTGTCGAGGGCGATCGAGCGCTGGTCGAAGTCGGTGACGTGGGTGGCCGATCCGGGGTGCATCAGCCGGACCCGGTCGACGGAGACGCCCTTCTCGGTGTGCAGGGTGAGCCGGCCGCCGCGGCGCACGGCCTTCTGGTCGACGCCGAGTGCGGGGCGCTCCCCGTGGTGCAGGTAGGGCGGTTCGAAGACCTCGACGCGCTGCTCGAAGTGGCCGGGGCGGGTGTTCGCCTTGTCGCCGAAGAGCGGGTCGGAGCCGAAGACGGCGACGCGGCCGTCGGGCAGCAGCAGTGCCTCCGTGTGGTAGTTGCGGCCGACGGTGGGCGCGGCGGCGGGGGTGAACGTGTTCTCGGCCGGGTCGTAGATCTGTGACCGCAGGATGTCGCTGTCTCCGCGGCCCCGGTAGTCGTTGCTGCCGCCGGTCGTGAACACGGTGTCGTCCGGCATGATCACACTGTTCAAGTAGCGTGTGTTCTCCGGGAGTTCGGGGCCGGGAGTGAAGGCGGGCCGGGCCGCGTCGAGGTCGACGACGGCGGTGCGGGCGGTCGCGGCGGAGGACTCGCCGACGCCACCGCCGCCGAGCACCATGACCTTGTGGTCCTGCGCCGGCGGCAGCAGCACCGACGAGGACGTCTCCAGTTCGTCCGGGTCCTCGAGTCCGGGCACGCGCGTGAACGTGTTGCCGTCCAGGTTCCACAGGCCGGGCGCACGCCCCTTGTCGGCGGGGCCGTAGCCGGCGTTGGAGCCGGTGTAGAAGATGCGGTTCTTCCCGGTCAGGAAGAAGGACGGGTAGGTGGGGAAGTACCGGCTGGGGGCCTTGGACCACTTCTTCGTCGCCGGGTCGTAGATCTCGTTCTTGCCCGGGACGACCTGCCCGACGTCGTCGAGGCCGGAGACGGCCAGGACGCGGCCGTCGGAGAGCGTCGTGAGGGTCGGGTACCAGCGGGCCTCGCTCATCGACCCGACCTTGGTGTACTTCTCGGTGACGGGATCGAACTCGTAGGCGTCCTTGATGCCTTGGAAGTCCTTCTTGTCCAGGCCGAGCTTGTTGGCCAGGCCGTACACGTTGTCGGCGTCCTTGCCGCGCAGCCCCTCGACCTCGTACTGCTCGCTCGTGTTGGTGATGCCCTTGCGGCCGTCGATCGCGGACTCGACGTAGACGCGGGCCTGGCTCGCGGTGACCTTCGCGGTGCCGCCCGGGCCGACGACCGTCTTCTTCGCCGCGGGCACGTGGACGGGGAACTGGGCGCGGTACTCGGCGCCGTCCGGCGACCGGAAGACGGTGCCCTTCGGGAGCGAGTGGGCCCGGTCGGGGTCCTCGTTCTTGACCAGCATCGCGCCACCGGCCCGCTTCACGTCGCCCTTGAGCATCTCGTACCGGGCGGTGCCCCCGGCCACGAGGATCTTGCCGTCGGGAACCTGCGCGTGGCCCGCGCAGAACAGGTCGGCCGGGGTGTCGATCTTCTTGAACGTGTCCTTGACGGGATCCCAGAGAGTCGACTTGAAGGAGCCCCCGTCGAACTGCTTGACGTCGTTGCCGGACCCGGCGATCAGCAGCACCTTGCCGGTGTGCAGCAGGACGGCGTGGATCGAGTTGAGCTGGTGCCCGTCGGGCAGGTCGGCCAGGGCCCAGTGCCCGTTCTTCGCCATGTACGAGGGCTGTTCGATCTCCCATCCGTGGTACTGCTCCCGGGCCGCACCGACCACGACGGGGGCGTTGACGGCGACCAGGACGACGACGGCGGCCGCGCCGATCCACGTCTTGCGCGACTTGAGACGGGAACGGGTCGTGCGAGGTGCCATCGGTGCCTCCGGTGCGGTGAGCCGTGCGGGTGTCGACCTCCCGACGACTACCGGGAGCGGCCCTCGGCGCCGCGCCGACACGCTCATTTGCACAGTGCA
>NZ_WWIA01001051.1 GCF_009870065.1 Streptomyces sp. SID5785
TCCGCGGCGCGGCGCAGGGACGCGGCGTCGGTGAATTTCACCCGGGGGCGGCCCTGCGCCGCGCCGGCCGCACGCTCCGCGCGGTCGATCGCGCGCCAGGCGTCGAGGCCCAGGGCGTCCGCCGTCGCTCCGGTACCGGCGGCCGGCGGGGTGAGCCGGCCTGCGGCGAAGTCGTCGAGGAGCGACTCGACCGTCTCGTGCGCGCAGGTCTTGTTCGTGCCGATGAAGCCGGTCGGCCCGCGCTTGATCCACCCCGCGACGTACACCCCGGGCTCGACCCGGCCGCCCTCGTGCGGGACGGTCCCGCTGTCCTCGTCGAAGGG
>NZ_WWIA01001052.1 GCF_009870065.1 Streptomyces sp. SID5785
TCCCACCATCCCGCCCCCTCCAGGGGCGTTCGCCCCGGCACCGGGCGCATCCATCTCCGCCCCAGGCATGCGCTGCCCCGACCCGGGGTCGCAGGTCCGCCGATCCGCCCAGGCCCGCGCCGTCACGCCGCCCCGATCCCACCACCCCGCCCCCTCCGGGGGCATTCGGCCCGGCACCAGGCGCATCCATCTCCGCCCCAGGTATGCGCTGCCCCGACCTGGGTCCCCGGTCCACCGGTCCGCCCAGGCCTGCGCCGTAGCCCAGGCCCGATCCCACCGTCCCGCCCCCTCCAGGGGCG
>NZ_WWIA01001053.1 GCF_009870065.1 Streptomyces sp. SID5785
CAACCCGGCCGCCCCCTTCGGCGGCGTCAAACAGTCGGGCCTCGGCCGGGAGGGCGGCAGCGTCGGCATCGACGAGTTCCTGGAGTACAAGTACCTGGCCATCCCGTACGGCTCCTAGCGGCCCCCGGCGGCTCCCGGCGGCCTTCGGGGTCACAGGCGTTCGACCGCGCGGAATCCCGCGAGCACCGACAGGAGGTTCCGCGCGGGCGGGGTCAGCTCGGCGACGAGGAGCGGGCGGCCCGCGTTCAGGAGCCCGGCCACGGCGGCCAGTTCGTCCGGCGCCAGGTCGCACTCCGTGACGTGCCCGCACGCGGCGACCAGCGGCCGCCCGGCCACCGGCACCCACAGGATCCGTTCGACCGCGCGCACCACGTCGTCGTCGGTGAACCAGCCGGGCCGGGCCGCCGCGGGCACCGGCCGCAGCCCGCCGTCCGTGGCCCGGCGCAGCGCCTCGCGGGCCAGGCGCCGCTCCACCGCAGCGGGCCGCGCCGCCAGGCGGAACCGCTCGAGCGCCCCGGCCAGCACCGGGGGCAGCATCCCGGGGACGTCCCCCTCCGGCGCCCCCACGTCCCCCTGGCCGTCGTCCCCGACGAGGATGCTGGCGCCGCCCGGGCCGGGCGGCCCCGCCCACTGCGCGGGGTCCGGGATCGCGCAGGCCGTCCGGT
>NZ_WWIA01001054.1 GCF_009870065.1 Streptomyces sp. SID5785
GACCTCTCGGCGGGGGCGTCGCTGTCGGTGCTGGGCCTCGACGCCTTCGGCGCGGGCATCGCACTGCACGGGCACCTGGTGGCCGCCGTGCTGCTCGGGGCGGTGTGGGGTGCGGGCGCCGGGGCCTGCGGGGCGCTCCTCGCGTGCGCGACCGGCGCCGCGGGGGCCCGGGCCGCTCCCCTGGCCGCGCCGGAACCGCCGGGCCG